>USQY01000010.1 GCA_900557045.1 uncultured Clostridium sp. | reverse complement strand
CAAGTTACAAATCAATAAGTTAATGTATTCGTTAATTGTAAAAAATGTTATTATAAAAGAGATATGAAAAATCATATCTCTTTTATATTTTTTTATTTATTATTATTTAATAAATTATGAACTTTTTCTGAAGCTTTCTTAACTGCTTTTGATTTAGTATTTTTAGCTTCTTTTAATTTCTTTTTAGCTAAAGTCTTAGCTTGAGCTCCATATCTTTTATGGATTTTTTCTTCTAAGAATCTTTCTAATTTCCATATTGTTAGTAATTTTTTAAAATCTCTATCATTTTTTTCCTTAGCTATTTGGAATTCAGCCATTTTTTCTGCTTTAGTTTTTTTAGCATGTTTATCTAATCTAACTATAGTTCTTTCACAAAGTACACCTTCATTACATGCTTTATCTAAATCATACATATTATTCTCTAATAAATCATTTATTTCTTCATTAGAAAATGTATCCATCAATGCACATTCTATTACCATTGAACTCGCTTCATTTTCATTTTCAAAGTTATCTATTATTTCTCCATCTTTACCGAATAACATATGTTATCAATCCTTTCTTGTTTATATTTTTTTATCTTATTATCTTGTTTATTATCTTTCAATATTAATTACACAATATATTAAATAAGGAGTTGATTGTATGGATTTTTCAAATATAAGTTTAAAAGATTTTTTGTTTTTGATTGATAATAATTATAAATTATCTAAAGAACAGTTTAATGATTTACAACGTAATAAAATAATAAAATATTATCTTTATGATAATGATGATTATATTTTATATTTCAGAAATAACAATCATATAAAAATAAGTATAGTATAAAAGGAGGATATAAAATATGAGAAATGATTCTATTTCTGAAATAGTTGAAAGTGTACTTAAAAATGTAGATAATAAAACAAAAGCAAGAGCTTTTTGTAGAGATGTTCAAAGGTTAGGAAGAAAATATGGATTATCATAATAATGAAGATAAGGGAAATTCCCTTATCTTTTTTTTCTATGTTCCTTGTAATTTATGAAATTTCAATACTATATTATAATAGTGAATAAGATATAAAATTAATTTCATATCTTATTTAAATAAAAATTATTTAAACTCTAGGAGGTAATATTATGTTTAAAATATTTAAAAAGAAAGATTCTTATGATAATGAAAGTATAAGACCTTGGATGATTGAACAATATAAAAAATTAAAATTAGCCCAATTTAGTCATAATGAAATAATTAGTGTTATTTCGTTAAATGAAAAAGAAAAAGAATTTATAGAAAAAGAAAATAATATTGCTAATGAAGTTATAAAAATAATAGATAAAGCATTTAAAGAAACAAAACCAGTTAAAGTTAAAGAAGTAAAAGAAAATGATAAAGTGGTAGATGCAGAAATAGTTAAAGAAACAAAACCAGTTAAAGTTAAAGAAGTAAAAGAAAATGATAAAGTGGTAGATGCAGAAATAGTTAAAGAGCCTTCAATTGAAAAACAAATGCAAGATGGGTTGAAAAAAATAAGTGAAAAATACGAACTAGTTAAAGAATCAGTTGTCGATCCTTCAAAATGGACTGATGAAGAAGTGATTGAAAAAGCACTTCATGATTTGACTAATAACATGGAATATCAAGATAAAGAACAAATGAGTGATTTATTACGAGAATCATTCAATAGTGACAAACGATTAGTTGATGTATATAGAAATAAATATATATCACACTATAAACTAGTAAATAATAACCTTTCAAATAATGACAATAAAACAACTGAAAATAAAGAAGAAGAAGGGGAAAAAGAAATAAAATCTGAAGTAATAGAAAGTAAAGAGGAAGAAGATAAAAAGGTTAAAGATAAAGATGACGATAATAATAAAATAGATGATTTAAATATTGATAATGAAATGCTTGAAATGTTGGTTGATGATGTATATGATCAATACTGCATGATATTCAATATAAAGAAAGATAAATTAAAAGATCTAATAATAAAAGTACTACAAGAAAAACCTGAAATATTGAAATCAACTAATTATTATTTCGTATGTATGAGAATATGCGAAATAATAGAAAATTTAATAATGGAAAATACTATAGAAGAAGATAATGAAGAAGACGAATTGTTAAATCAATTAAATTCATTAGTTGAATAATTAATTTAAATAAATGGTATAAAATTTTATACCATTTATTTTTTTATAAACAACTAATTAAACTAGAATAAAAGGTCATTTCTTTTATAAACCCCAAAAGTTTTTTAATAACCAATTATAACCAGAATCATGTTTTGTATTCTGGTTATACTTTTTTTTATGTATTCTTATAATCAATTATTGATTTCTTAATTTAAGGAGGAATGTTTTATGAGTAAAATAATAGTTAATGATACTGAATTATATTCTTTATCTGATTGCACTAAGGAATTTATACCTGGCAGTAACAAGCATGTTTCAGACACATTTATTAAATTCTTAGTAGATAATAACTTAATAACAAAAGAAGAAGTACGATATAGAATAAGAAAACACAATGTATATAATGTAACTGGTATATTAGAAGATTATATGGTCGGACATTATTATACTGAACCAAAAAAAATAAAGGGTGAAATGAAGAATGGCACACTATATTTTGATGCTTATTTATCTAGAGTTTTAACACGCCTTTTTGTTAATTATACTCAGATATTAGAAGAAGAAGCTAATTGTGAATATGTAGTAACAGAAGGTATGTTAAAAGAAAATATGTTAGATGTTGCATTAGAAATATATGTTCCTAGAATAGATGACTAATTTTCAAATAACATTTATATATCTATAAGGTAAAAAATCCTTATAGATATTTTTTTATTCAATATATAACAAAGAAATAAAGGTTATAAAAATATATTATGATATAGTGGTATATTTATAAGAAGGAGGTTATTATGAATTTTAAACAAGTATTAGAATATAATATAGAAGGGAAGGAAACATATGAATATTAAAACAAAAAAAGAAATATTAGATGAAATAAACAATTCATTGATTGAAGTATATCCTGATGGTTATATAACTGAAGATGAATTTGAAAAATGGTTAAAAGCAAAGAAAATAGATAACATATCAGTAGTTATTGAAAAAAATACTGATAAAGAATATAGCGAATTAGAAAATAGATATGATATATTATATAGAAAATATTGTAGACTATTAGATATTAATGATGAGTTAGCTAAAAAAACAGAAATATATGAAGAATATCTATATTATATAAAAGAAACTTTATCAGATATGGATAAGGATGTAAAGGAGGTAAATGATGAATATGGAAAATAAAGATTATTTAGTAAAATTAATTAATTATGACATACAAAGTAATGGAGAATTTTATGAAAAAGATTATGCTGAAGTAGTTGTAAATAGTTCTTCAGAAGAAGAGGCGATGCAAAAGATAGAACAAATGATGTTAACCGATCCTATGTATAAATATTTATATGAAGGAGGATTTGTTATAAAATCAGTTGAAGAAGATGAAATTGATGATAATGTGGAGGGATTTTATCATGTGTAAAGATAATATTCCAATTTTAAAGTTGGATGATATTATAGGAAAAACTGTTGACGTTGAAGATATGACCACACCAGATGGTAATGTTATAGGTCAAATTTATACAACAGACAAAAATACAAAATATTCAATTCAAGATAAATCAATTAATGATGTAAAAGAAAAATTAAATATTTCAAATGTTGTTAATTATGGTAAAAAGAAGGGTGATAGATAATATGTTTAATATAGATAGAGAAATAACAAAAAATGTAATATATTCGTATACAAAAAATATATTAGATTGGTTGTGTTCTTGTGAAAAAGATAATATATTGAACATTAATGAAATACGTTCATTGATAAATGAAAGTATAAATTTTGCAGTTATTGAAATAACTGAGTTAATAAAAAATGTTAATTATCAAGGGTTAGTTAATCAACAAGCTATGTTAATAATAATAATAAATTCTCTTAAAGCAATTGATAATGGTGTAGATCAATTAAAACAATATTTAACATTTGACAATACAACAACAATACAAACATTAAATAAAGCTATAAATGATGCAGATGTATTGATTAATAATTCATATAGAATAATAGGTTTAAATAAATATAATAATAATTTATATTTACAAAATATTGGTACTGGTAAATTTATTAAATGCTATGGGATAATTAATTATAAAAATGATAATATGTATAATAAATTCTTATTGAATAATGTAGTAAAAATAGATAAAAAAGATATCGATGTTACAGATATATATTTAGATAAAATGATTTGTATAAATAAACTCGAAAAAAACAATAGTAAATTATACAGTATTCATAATATTGGTGAAATAAATATTTTTGATAATAATAAATTTTATAATAATACTGCAATTATTGATTTACCTAAAGAATGGATTAATGTCGAAAAATTTAATTCTAATCATGAAACATATTTAGTAACAAATTCATATTCACTTAACGAAATTAAAAAAAGATTTGATAATCCTTTAATTTTAAACACATTCGGTATTGATATATTACCAGATATAATATTTGCTGATATAATAATAATAAATGAATTTATGTATACTGAAAAAGAAATAATTGAAAGATTATATAAGAGAAGTAATGTTACTGAATTAAAAAGAAATACTGTAAAGATGTAAATTTATAAACCCTTCTACAGGGTTTATAAATTTATATTTCATTAATTACAATTTATTAAAAGAGGTGATTTTAATGATAGTTGATAAAAATAATTATTTTATACAAGATTGGATGAATCAGATGAGACAAACGGTAAAATTAACTTATCCAACATTAACAGATAAACAAATAGATGATTATTTAGAAAAAATTATTGATGATAACATTAAAGTTCCAATAGCGACATTAGATAATAATTATCTTAGAAAAACTAAAAGAGTAGATGTGTTAACATTAATACAATGGATAAAAGATAATGATTTTATTATAGCAGGAAATGGTACTATATTTAAAAATCAAAATCAAGAATATAATCCTACAATACACATGTTAATAGGATTAAAAGAACAAAGAACTACTTTAAAAAATGAAAGAAATGCATTAGATCCTAATTCATATGAATACAAAATAAAAGATATAGGTCAAAATACTAAAAAAACTACAATGAACTCTGATTATGGTGGTTCAGGTTCTCCTATAACATTTTTCTATAATTTATATTGTGCAGTATCAACAACTGCTACTGGTCAATCGTTAATATCTACAGCTATGAACACTTTTGAAAATTTCTTTTCAGATAATACAAAATTTATAGATTATGATGATTTTGCTGTTTATGTTAATAATGTTATAAATGAAAAAATAAGTTTAGATGATTCATTTTTAGATAATAAAACTGTAAGAGAAGTATTTATTAGATTAAAAAATAAATTTATTAATTATAAAGATATATATGAATTTCCTATGAGAAAATTATTATCTAGTTTAAATCAATGTAAATGCCGATATAATCGCCTCTTCAAATAGCATTATCGACGCAATATCTCAAAATGAATGTATTGGTGATATTATAAAAATAATTTATATGAATTTTCTAAATTACCTAAAATAAAAAAATTATTATTTACTATAGTTGACAAAGTAAATCGTTTTTTAGATCCAAATGATATACCAGATGTAATTCAAGATGATTTAAATACACTTTGGTCATATTATAGTAATTTCGTAGTATATAACTATTTTGCATTTAATAGAATAGGAAGATTAACTTGTGACCCAAGAGATACAGTGTGTACTATAGATACAGATTCTAATATGTTAACATTAAGTCCTTGGGTAGATTTTATGATGAATGAAATAGTAAAAGATGATGAAAAGATATTAAGTAAAGGAAATAAAGAATTAGTTTATATGTTTATAAATATAATATGTTTTATAGCAACTAAATTAATAACTGTTCATTTAAAAAAATATGCAGAACGTTCTGGTATATTACCAGAATATCAACATTTCTTAAATATGAAAAATGAATTTTTATTCTTTAAAATGTTATTATTTGATACTAAAAAAAGATATATGAGTAAAATATTATTAAGAGAAGGTCATGTGTATGAAAAATTAGATAACAAAGGTGTTGATCATCTTAAATCAACATGTAATGATTTTACAAGAGAATTTATAACTTCATTAGTTGCTAAAGAAATATTAGAAAAAGAAACAGATGATGTTGAAATTAGTAATATAATAAATAGTGTAGATGATTTAGCTAATAAAGTAAGGGATTCATTAAAACGAGGAGAAAAAACATTCTTAAGTCCTATGAAAGTTAAACAAGAAGGAGCATATAAGAAACCTTTCCAAGAGCAATCATTTAGAGGAGCATATGCTTGGAATGTTATATATCCTGATCAAACAATAGAATTCCCTGATCAAATAGATGTTGTGTTATTAAATATACCAACATTAGATACAATAGAAGATATGAAAACAAAATATCCTAAAGAATATAAAAATATTAAAGAAAAAATATTTGAAAGTAAGTTGGATGAAGTTAAGAAAAAAGCATTAATGGTATTAGCACTACCTAAAAAGATTCAAAAAATACCAGATTGGTGTATTCCTTATATAGATTATGATAGTATAGTAAACGCAAATACGAGTAAAATGAATACAATATTAGAATCTTTAGGTATTCAAACAATAAAAACAAATTCAACAACAACATATTATTCAAATATAATAAGTTTTTAAATGGGATGAGATTGGGTAAATTCCAGGAGGATTTATCTAATGAAAAAACAAATAAAGAAAATAATAATTGAAATTTGTAAAAGAACTAAAGATATTAGAAATGGTAATTATAAGAAAATGAAGTAATAAAAAAAGGAATGATATTTGTCATTCCTTTTTTTATTTTTTATAAATTAAATAACAATTACATATTATATGTAAAAGATACATTTTTCGATTATATATTATACCTTTGAAAATAAAACAAATTGGAGGTAATTAGTATGGATAAACAAACTTTTGTATTAATAGGAGAAGGAAAAGAAATTCCTACAGTATTAGAAGAAAAAATAGATGATAAATTTGGTTGGCATATAAAATTAGATATAAATGATAAAGTTATATCTTTTGACAACCAAATATATCAAAGTAGTATATTGGAAAATGAAAGGGTTATAGTTTTAGAACCAATATATTACAGAGCAATATTGGTTCTAGCCGCAAATACTGATACTGAAATTTATATAGTATCAGATAAGGATGAATTAATAAATATTAAAGGAGGTAAATATATATAATGGAAAATCAAATAGAAAGAGTTCCTTATAAATTAAAAAGTTTATCATTTAAAATAAGAAATGCTAAAAAAGATAATGATGAGGAACAATTAAGATATTTAAAAAAAGTTTTAGACTTAGAAAGTCTAAAACACGAATATAGAAAAATTCAAAAGAATGTGTTACCAACATTAACACATTCTGATGGTACAAAAATGTTTAACGATGAAGATTTAAAATGTATGTTTGAACAACATGACATTTTAGATAAATATTATTATAAAGCAATTCAAGCATTATATGAATAAGGAGGTAAAAAAATGAGTAAAGATTATGTTGAAGAATTAATGAATATTTTAGACAGAGATACCGATAACGGCAAATTTGACGATAACGAAAGTGAATTCATAATTGTTGATGAAGATTATGATGACAATTATGACGATGATGATTGTGATGATTTCATAGTCATTGAAGATAATTCTTCAAATGATGAATATTCTAACGATGAATGGAATGACGAATTTGATAATTCATTAGAAGAAATACAAGTAATAGATACTAACTATGTTCCTGATTATTATGAAGAAGATTTATTTGATGAAAAATATTCAGAAAAAGAAAAGGATAATGGTGTCACTATATTCGATTTAGCAGATGATTATGATTTCAATTTTGATGAAAAAGATTCAGAAAAAGAAAAGGATAATGATGTCATTGTATTTGGTGAAGATTATGATTTCAATTTTAATTTTGATGAAAAAGATAAAGAAATTAAAAATGAAAACACAATGTTAATCCAAAATACTATAGATGATAGAATATCTAAGAACATTGCTAAAGATATAATCAATAGCGATGTTGATATGACATTAGAAGAAGATGATGCTAATGACAATTGGATTTTGGATGACATGTTTGGAAATGATTTATCTAAAATGCTAATTGAAGAAGAACATCAGGAAAATGAAGAATTTTCTGATGGAAGCTTTGCCGATTGGGTTAAATAAAAAATAAGGTATAGGCTAGTAAAAAAATCTAGCCTGTATTTTTTGAATTAAGGGGTGAATGTAATATGTTAGTAACATTTGAAAATTTAAAAAAGAATTATTTAGAAAAAATAGAATCTGCTGATAAAATAGAAAAAAATATGAAACATTGTATTGTAGCACAAAATGTAAGAAAAATAGATTATTTAGAGAAGTTATTAAACGTAATCGAATCTAATGAATATTTTGAATTTCATTATTATTCAGAAGAATTTTTCATTGCAGGTAAATATTTAGCAATGCAAAGAGTGAAGTATGAAATAGAATTGTTATATGCTTATAATAATAAAATACTTCAAAATAATTGGGTTGTTAATTATGATAATTATAACACAGATTATATACTAGAGACGTTAGATACAATAATAAATAAATAATATGTATATAACAACATATTAAAAAGGAGGTTAATGTATGGAAGAATATGTTATAATAAGAGGTAAATCCAAATCAATTGATAAAATAAAAAAATTTGTAGAAGATACTATAAAACTAGAAGATAATGACATAATAATATCAGATAATTTAGCCAAAGAATATTGGATTAACGAATTCGAAAATTTATATTATGACGAAATAACTAAAAAAACAGAAAATCATAATAAAACTAGAAGAGAAATATTAGAAGAAGAATTTGGAATATTTGAATCTTCAGGAGGTTGGGAAAACACCGAAGGGTTTGACGGCTGGACAAATTACGTTCCAGAAGATTTTTTAAATAAATGGTAAAAAAATATAAGGAGGTAAATGTAAGTATGTTTGATAATTTTAATAATGGGAATATACAACAAAAAAATGACAGTGTTAATACAAGAGGTCCACAATTTAAAAATAGTAAAGGTTTTGAAGTGGCAACACTTGTTGTTGGATATTGGGACGATAAAGTTAATTTAACTTTACACCCAAAACTTAAAAATCCAAGTGAAAAACAAGTGTATGATTATGAAACAAAAATAATGGTAACTCTTAGAGTAGATAAGGCAGCAGCTTTATTGAAATCATTAGAAAAAGTTATAGATAAAGCAATAGAAGAGAAAAAAGAAAAATCTGTAGGTGTAACTACAGGAAATAATAATATGGCTGTTGTATCAACTATAATAAAAGAAGATTCTTTATATGTCGTTTTACACGTTTGTAGAGAATTGAATGTTGAAACAAGAATACCAAATCAACGTTATTCTTACACATTTATTAAAGATGACCAAGTTGTAGAAGATTATGATCCTTCTACAGGTAAGTTTGAAAATATAATAGAAGTTCAAACAGAATATGAATGCTTTAAAGAAATGTTAAAAGAATTTATTAGAATAAATCAAGTTGCTGATGTGCATTCTGATAAATATTTTAATAAATATTACAGAGATAACATTTATTCAAATGTATTAAAAACAGGATTAAAAGTTGGAGCTTTAGATTCAGGTAATCATAATTCAATGTTTAGTAATAGTTTTAATCCTAATGGTAATAAACCTCAAGAAGATTTAAATCAAAATACAACACAACAAGCAACATTAAGTGATTTACAAGATATATTATAAATAATAGGGAGATTAAATCTCCCTATTATTTTTTTATAAAAGGAGTGATTATAAAATGGGTATTGATGCAAATTATTTTTCAATGAGAGATCAATATATTTTTATAACATATCAAGATATAATTAAACAGGTATATGTTACATTAATAGAAACATTAATAAAAGATTATAGAGATGACTTACGAGATATATTGATATTAGATGATTTAGTTAATCATAATCATGAAAATATTGAACGTTTATGTGTTGAACGATTATATAAAAATCCTTTAAGATATATAGCTCAAAGTGAAGATAAGTTTGATGAATGTGATAAATTATTAGATATTTTTGAAAAAGATTTATATAGTATTTATACTGATACACCATTTACTGTAGTTGGTGCAAAAATATTTTCTATGTTAAGTCAACGAATTGTTAAAAAAATTTATATCCATACTGACAAGCAATTATATCAACCTATATATGATATGGAAATATATTTTAAAAATTTTTCAGATAAAATAGAATATGTGTATGGTGATTTTAAAGAATGTGTTGAATCATTAGATAAAAAACCTACAACATATATTTTAAACGATGTTGAATACGCTAAGATTTTATTAGATAATGATATGATAGAATATACTGAAATAATAATTGCTGAGTTAGGATATAATTTTGAATTAAAAGATAATAAAGTGGTTTTAAAGTATGATTTATATAATAAAAGTCATGATAATATATTTAAAATAGGTTTATTGCCTATAATTGATTTAGAAGAAAAACATTACAGTGCTATAATAGACTTAATGAATAAAAATAATAAAGTGTAATATGTAAAATTTTAATTATATATTATACTAATGAAAATAAAATGAATTAATGTTATAATCCATAAGGTAACTTACTACCTTATGGATTATAACATTGTTAAAAAATAGGGGGTAATATTATGAAATATGAAAAATGGATTAAAATACTTATTATTTTAGGAACATGTTGTATGATTACATCATTAGTACTATTTATATATTCATATTTAGTATAGACATCTTGTATTTCATATTAATTCTTCTTATACTGAGTTTTCAACTCAGTATTTTTTTATATTTTTTTATATAAATAATAACAACTTAGTAATATAGGAGGTGGGTTTATGAGAAAAATAAATACTATCCAAAAGAGAGAAAAATTAAATGACGTCTATGCTGTAGATGATAAATCGCATGATGGTGCGAATCATCAATATTTAATCGTTAAAGAGGGTAGAAAAACATATGATTTAAATGCAATATTATGTGAAATACCTTTTCAAAAAGGTTCACGTCAAGATTCCAATTCTAAAAATGGAGTTACAAGCTCAGATTTACTTGAAATAGTGAGGGATATTTTAATAGGATATCAAAAAGGTCCATATTCATGTAGAGAAAATGCTTGTGCTTTAACACATATAGAAGAAGCTCTTATGTGGTTAAATAAAAGAGTAAATGATAGAATAGACAAAAATATTTTAGGGAAATATGAAAAATAAGGGGGTTTATAATTTTAATGTGTGAAAAATGTGATAATTTTAAAAAACCTATATATGAAGTTAAAAGTCGTATAGATAATATTGATTATAAATCAGTTTTAGAATTTTCAAAGAATATGTTTAAATTAGAATTATTCAATAGAAATACCGATACTGATTATTGGAGATTGGATACGTATTTCATAGAAGGAATTGAGTATTGTCCTTTTTGTGGTGAAAAAATAGATTTTGATAGTAAAGAAGATTTAAAACCTTATGAAGAATTATATTTAAAAATGGAAAGGTTTAATTTAAAGGAAATAACTAATCCATATACTGGATTAAATGAAACCTTTGAAGAAGTAATGATAAAAGCTAGGGAGGAAAAATAATAATGATAATAGAATATGTTATAAATTTTGGAAATTTATTTACTGAAGGTACAAAATATTCTTTTAATGGTGGATATCAACGAAAAATATCAACAATTAATGATAACATAATTCATGAAGAATTTTGGGGATATCTAGGAGATGGAGCTCCAAAACAAGTGTTAATAGAAAATGCAAGAAATATGTTAACAGAATATATTGATAAAAATATAAAAGAAGTATCTTCTAAAATAAATTTTGATAAAATAAAAGATTTTATGAATAATTATAACGTAAAAGGAATAGAATTAGATACAATTAAGTTACAATACAAACATCATGAATTTAAATTATTCATTAAAATATATAAAGAAAATAATAATAAAAAATTGGAGGAGGAATAATATTATGAAAGGTAATTTAGTAAAAACTATAAAAAAAGAATTTGGATTAAGAAAGGTAAATGGAAAAAAATTAGAATTATATAATTTTTATGAACTTTGTGGTTTTTATAAAAAATTAAGATCAGGAGGTTCTTTAAAATAATGAAAAAAGTATTTCTTGGAGGAACATGTAATGAATCTCTTTGGAGAGATACATTAATTAAAAAATTAGAAATAGATTATTTTAATCCAGTAGTTGATGATTGGACAGAAGAAGATTATTTAGAGGAATTAAGACAAAGAGAAATATGCGATTATTGTCTTTATGTAATAACACCATTAATGACTGGAGTTTATAGTATAGCAGAAGTTGTAGATGATAGTAATAAGAGACCTGAAAAAACAATATTCTGCTATCTAAATAGTGATAAATACAAAGGAACTGTGAATAAAACTTTTTCTAGGGCACAAATAAAATCTTTAGATAAAGTTGGAGTTATGGTAGAAAAAAATGGAGGAAAATATTTTACTTCATTAGATAATGTAGCTGATTTCTTAAATGGCGGTGAATAAATATTGTTAAAAAGAATAATACAACGAATAAGATGCAAACATGATAATTTATATACTGTAACAAATGTTTATGGTGATCCTATAAATATGTATAATTGTAGATCTATTAAACAATGTAAGAATTGTGGAAAAATATTTTTCCACAATTCTTTAGATGATAAATGTGATAGAGCTAATGAATTTGATTATAGAGAATAAACTTATTGGAGGTATATTATGAAAAAATCAAATATAACACTAAGAGATTTTATAAGTAAATATGTGGACTATAACACTTCTTGTAAATTATGGATACCTTATACTGGAGATGAAGAATTTGAACAACAATTAGTATTCGGAGAATATAGTGAAACCCAAGAAAAGAAAATGGAAACTGCTATGGAATGGGAAATACTTAAAGGAGAAGTTCCTCAAAGTAAATATTTAGATTGTACTTTTACAGGAGTAACTGATATATATTCTGATACAATTGATGAAAGTGGTGTCGTTAATTTAACAGTATTAGCCGATAATGTTAAAGAAGAATTATATCAACCTAAAGATAAAGGTATAAAAATAAGTAATTGCACAGAGGTTATTGATTAATATAATATTTTTAGGAGGTATTATATGCAAATTAAAAAGATGAAATCTGATGATGACTTTTATGTGGAATTAAGAAAAATATGTTTAGATTGGCTAGAAAAAGGTATTTCTGAAGAAGTGATAGATATAATATGTGATATTATAGTTTATGATCCATATTATGCAAAAACATTTGCATCAGAAGAATTATTAAATCAAATGCAATACGGATTTACAAAAATAATGATTAAAAAATTAACTGAATATGATGATAGCTCTGAGGTTGTTACAACAATAATACAATTGCTTAAATCTAGATTTAAAGTAACAGGAGAAATTATGCATGAAATAAAAAATATTATAGATAAACATAAAAATATTGAGAAACTAGAACCTTTATTTAATTTAATAGATGCATTTGATATGGTATTATATGAATATGATGATATTGAAGAAGTAAAAGAATATTTTTATAATACAATATATGAAAATACAGTAACTATAAGAAACCTTTTATTAGAAACAGAAGGAGATAATAAAGAAATTATCGATGTATTAAATAAAATTATTTATGTCTTTATCGAATTAAATTATTGAAGGAGGATAAATATGAGTGAATATTTAAAATTTGATAAAATATCAGACAATATATTGAAAGATGTTCAGTATAAAAAAGACATTGTTAAAGAGTATGATTTAGCTGTCATACAGCAAATAAATATAGTATTAGATTTTTATAAAGAAGAAGTTGAAGGCTTAGAAAGAATATTTGCAGATGAAAATAATTTTTCTGATAATTTATTAATGCAAATAGATTCGAATATATCATTAAAGTATATAGAAAATCTTTCATATGAATCTATAGTTAAAAAATGTATTTTGGAATTAGAATTTATTTTAGATTTAGGTTTTACTGCTTATAGTAGAACGATATTCCAAATATTGTCTGATTTAATACAAAGATTCAAAGATATAAAAAATAATATAATAAAGGAAGGTAAATAACTATGGAAAATAAAAATATAGATATGATGAATAATGTTATAGATGAAAATGAATACAAAGAAAGGGTTTCTTTAGTATTCAATAAAGTAGCAGATATATTAAAATCAACTTATGGACCATATGGTTGTAATACAGTTATACAAAAAAAGACTGATGTTATGTTCACAAAAGATGGTCATCAAACAATGAAATATATAGCTTTCAGAGATGAAATTCAACAAACTATAATGGATTTAATTTTCAAAATAGCAACTCAAGTAGCTATTAAAGTTGGTGATGGTACTACAACAGCAACTATAGCAGCAGATCAATTATTAAAACACATTCAAAAAGATGAAAGTTTAAGTGCTATGAGATCTAAAGATTTTATGGATTTACTTTCTGAAGTAGTTGATGAAATATGCGATACAATAAGAGAAGATGCAACACTAATAAATAAAGAAGGAGACTTAAATGAAATATGGAAATTAGCATCTGTAGCAACAAATGGTGATTTTATAATTCCTAGTATTATAACAGATATATATCAAAAAACAGATAACCCTGCAATAGAATATAATAAAGCTAAAGGTGCTGAAACTAACTATGAAATAATAGAAGGATATAAAATGCAATATATGAAATATATTGATAGAATATTTATAAATTCAGATGATGGAACTTGTAATGTTAAAGATCCTGAAATATTATTATTTGACCATAGAATAGAACAAGAATACTATGATAAAATAATAAAACCAGCTTTAAATGAAGTATATCAAAAGGGTAGAAGATTAATAGTTGTAGCTCCATTTTATGATTCTCATTTATTACAAACTTTTAGAAGAACATTAGTAAATGAGTTTAAATGTACTCAAACAACTTCTGCTGTTTATGTTAGATGTGGTTTAATAAATAATCATTTCAATGAATTATATGAAGATTTTGCAGCATTATGTGGTTCACAAATAATAACAGAACAAGTTGCAACAGATATAATGGAAGAAAAAATAGAATATGAACCTGAAGAATTTTTAGGTAGAGTTTCAAATATGGTTATAGGAGAAAATTCTACTACTATATCAGGATTTGTAAATAAAAATGAATCTATGTTCAAATTATTACACGATGAAGCAATTAGTAAATATAATGATGTTATAGAAGCATCAGAAAAAAGTGCACATATAACAGATGCTTTAATAAATGCTAAGCAAAGACTTTCTAAAATGAGATGTAAAATGGGAGTAATCAATGTCGGTGGATTTACTGAATTAGAAAAATCTGCTAATTATGATTTAGTTGAAGATGCTGTAAAGGCTTGTGAATCTGCATATTTATATGGATATGTCCCTGGTCAAAGTATATCAATACGAACAGCTATAAAAAAAATAATGGAAAACAATGAAGAAAAAAGTCCTGAAAAAACAGCTTTAATTTTAGCAATAGATGATGCTTTTATAGGTGTAGTTCAAATATTATTAAATAATAAATTTAAAAAAGATCCATTATCTTTTGATGATGTAAGAACTTTAACAAGTGAATCAGTTAATAATAAATCAGCTATTGATATAAATAATATGGATAAAGAAAATGCAGTTTTAAATTCAGATGTAATAAATAGCTGTATGACAGATATAGAAGTATTAAAAGCAGCATCATCAATAATAGGATTATTATTAGGAAGTAATCAATTAATTTCTTTATAATATATTGGATAAAAGGATAGCTAAGGCTATCCTTTTATTTGTAAAACATGAATATTTCACTTATATATTATAATAATGAAATAATATAAATAAAGGAGGAATACAAAATGTTAATATTAAGTAAAGACATAATGAATTTAGATGAAGTGAATAAAAAATATTCAGAAATGGGAATGAATGGATTGACATTCGATATGGTTAGAAATTCTTATGGAACCAGTCAACAAAAACAAATTCAAAAACCAAGATATGGTTTAGCAATAATGGTGGGCAAAGAAATAAGATGTCAAGCAATAATGCTTCCTGGACTTAGAACTAAAGCAAAATATAATGGAAAAGAATTATCAATGAGAACATTGATAAATATAAATTATAAAGGTAAATTAGTTGCAGACCATATACAAGTAAATCTTTATGGTGAAGAAAAATTTGGTAAAAGAAAATGGGAAATAGACGATAGTGATTACACTAAACGTATAGATATTGTTGGCATAGTATATGAATATGGTAAAGGAGATGATAAAAAGTATTCAATAGCATTAACAGAAAAACCTAGATTTCAAGATGATAAATTGATGATAAATCCATTTTTAGCATATCATCTAAATCTAGATGATATGTTATACAGAAAAATATGTAGACAAGGATTAGTTGATGTATCTTTAGTAGTTAAGAAATTGTTAATAAAGAGAATGAGAGAAAGAATAAATGAATTAACTATGTATGAATTACCACATGATTTTATGTGGAATTATTTAATAAATCAATTTACCTTAAATAGTATAAGTATTTATATGGCAGAACAAAATATTGATTTATATTTAGATCAATTAACAACATTACAATGCGACTTATTAATAACAATAATGTCTTATTTATTAACATTATTTGAATCTGATCTAGAAATATTTAATCTATATAAAATGTTTAGATTAATTGTAGTTTTATGTTCCAAAGCTCAAGGTATAAAAACATTTGAAGAATATTATAATGATGATTTTATTAGATTTTGTACACAATTTGATATGAGTGATACTGAAGGGAAACGTGGATGGCAAATAGTTAGAAATAGAATAAAGAATTATAAATTAACAGACAAAGATTTAGATTTAAGCAGATTTGAAGATTTTAGAATAACTTCTGGATGGACTAGAGCAGCTTGTGTAACGTATTATTTAAGACATCTAAAAAATAATAACTAATATAACAATATATTAGATGCAAAAGATAAATAAAATAATTATATATAATATAAATGAAGAGATATAAAATAAGGTTTTCTTAGGAGATTGTTGGGCTCTGTTGGTTCCGAAGATTGTTGGGCTTCATTATGAACCTGAAAGTTAATCTTATTTATATCTGATAATTCACTAGGAGATTGTTGGGCTCTGTTGGTTCCGAGGATTGTTGCGCCTCACTATGAACCTGAAAGTGATTATCTTTACTTCAAAATAAATATAAATGAAGAGATATAAAATAAGGTTTTCTTAGAGGATTGTTGCGCTCTGTTGGTTCCGAGGATTGTTGCGCCTCACCATGAACCTGAAAGTTAATCTTATTTATATCTGGTAATTCATTAGAGGATTGTTGTGCCTTGTTGGTTCCGAGGATTGTTGTGCCTCACCATGAACCTGAAAGTGATTATCTTTACTTCAAAATAATTATAAATAAATAGAAGACATTTTCAATGTCTTCTATTTTTTATTTTTAAAGGAGGAATAAAAATGAATATTAATGGAACTGAAAGATGGAGAGGGAATAAACCAAATCAAGTAACTATGAGACAACGTTTATATTTTGCTATTTTAGAAGAAATGACAGGAGAAGAATTTTATGCTAGAAATAGCAAAGAAGCATATGAATTAATAGGAAATTATAAATATGAAATTCAAAATAATGTGGATATCGAATATGCATTTGATGATAGAGATTCACATATATTATATGCTGATGTCTATATTTTTAATGAATATAGATTCACTATAAAAAATAGATGTCGTGAAGCTATAAATATAGATGAAACTATAGATACTGCAAAAATAGTTTCATTTGAAATATATGAGGATGATGCTTTTATTTAAATATGAAAGTAAAATAATGATAATAAATAGATATTGAAAATTATTTAATGTTTAACAAATTAATAAATAAAATAATGCTAATTGTGAGGATGATTAGAATACACTCTAATACGTTGTTGATTTGATACTATTAGCGTGTAATAAAGGTGTATCCAATACGTTGTTGATTTGATACTGTTGGATTTCATTGAACTTGTATTAACTACATTCTACTAATACGTTGTTGATTTGATACTATTAGGTGGATGTATAGTGCTCTAATACGTTGTTGATTTGATACTATTAGGTGCATGAGCAAGATCTTAACCCCGTCTATGAATCAAAAGATTATTTTATATATTACAATAAAGAATAATAAGTTTATTTCAAACTTATTATTCTTTTTATATTTTATAAAAAAGGAGGGAAAATATATGAGCAATAATAAACTAAATAATAATATTATAGAAAATATAACAGGTGTAGGTGATAATAATAAAA
This sequence comes from uncultured Clostridium sp., assembly GCA_900557045.1. Taxonomy (GTDB): domain Bacteria; phylum Bacillota; class Clostridia; order TANB77; family CAG-508; genus CAG-492. The sequence goes on along the minus strand of USQY01000010.1, from coordinate 20,357 downwards.
ATAAAACAAATTTAATAAATAGTAAAACCACAATCAATTATTATAATTATAAAATAAACGAAAATACAGAAAATAAAATCAACAGACCAGGATTACAATATATCGGTGAAGGAAAAATTATTACGTTTGAAGCTATTGTTGTTGGTTCATATAATAAATTTAAAGATTGTGTAACTATAGTAAATATACACTCAAATGATAAATTTTTAGCAGATCATACACAACTGTTTTTAAATGAACCATTAAGTGATTTTAATGAAAGAAATGAATTTATGTCATGCTTAATACAAGGTATTGGTAAAATTAAAAAATATCCAAAAAATAATAGTTTTGATTATTCAATAGAATTATTATCTAATCATAAAGTTGTATTTTTAAATGATTTATATTATAATTCAGATTATATGGAATATTATGATATAAATGAAATTAATAAATGTCATGATATATTATTAACATATAAACATGATGATTTAATAAGTTTTTTAAATCATCTAAGAACAAGAATAAATAATTTTCCTATGGGATTCTTTAGGAAGGATTTTATATATCATTATATATTAAATAATTACGGATTGAATACTATAAATTCTGATATATTTGAAAATAATATACAATCGAATCAATTTGATGATTTTGAATTATACGATTTAATAATATTATTAGGTAATGTTTTATATGAATTTATAATGAATAAAGAATTTTATTTAGATGAACTTTTAAGAACAATAACTATGGATATAAATGCTATTCAGGGTATAAAATCATTATCAAAATATCCAAATAAACAACAATGTAAAAAAAGCAATAAGGATTTTGCAAATTTTTGCAAAAAAAGAGGTATTAAATTTGGTTTAGGTTGGTTATATGTAAGAAATAGAAATAAAAATTTTAAAATCAATGAAACCATGTCACTAGATGAAGTTAGAAAAAAAGGATTGGTGGGTTTATGGTATACTAAATAAAAAAGGTAAAATGTGATAATGTCAATAAAGAATTAAAAATAATTAAGGTTTCCTTTGTGAACCTTAATTATTTTTTTATAAAAGTAGAGAACCTGTAAGATATAATAGTATAATAGACACAACATTAATAAAATCATTTAAAATTTACGAAAATGATTCATTTATATAAATTAATTTAATTAAGAACAAAATATTAATAGAATATAATTCACAAAGTACAACTTATTGATAAAAATAAGAAGGAAATGAAAGATGAATAGAATACATCGCTAAAGAATAATAAAGTCTTTAGGGTGTAATAAAGGTGTTAGGTTAGGGAATAATAAAGTCTCTAGGTGACATTGAATTTGTAGTAACCACACGTAGGTTAGGGAATAATAAAGTCTCTAGGTGCGATGTGTAGTGTCGCTAAGGAATAATAAAGTCTTTAGGGCATGTGCATGATTCTTAACCCCGTCTTGTAATCGAGAATTATATTCTATTTAATTTTTCAAAAAAAAAATAAAGAAAGGTGTTGGTATTTTATGAATAATAATATTGAAAATAATATGCCTAATATAAATATAAATAGTAATAAAAATAAAAATCAAAATATATTAAATAAAAATAATAATATAAACAAATTTTATAGTTTTAAACAAATTATAAATAATGAAGAAAAGAAAATAAAACGACCAGGATTGGAATATGAGGGAGAAGGTACAATAATACCTTTTGAAGCTATGATTGGAGGACCATATTATAGATTAGATAAAAACTGTATAACTATAATAAATTTACACAAAGGTGATGAATATTTAGCAGATCACACACAATTAGTATTAAATGAAAGTTATGGAAAGTTTTCTTTAAGAAACAAAACTAAATCAAAACTAATATCTGCTGTTGGGGAAATAATAACATATAACAAAAATAACAAAATAAATTATGCAATAAAATTATTACCTAATCAAAAAGTTATTATTAAACCAGACGAATTTTATAATTCAAAATATATAGATATTAAAAAAATTAATGGAAACGATATTTTAGAAAAAAGTTATGATAAATTAATTATATATAAACATGATGATTTATTGCGTATATTAAATAGTATTAGGTATAAAATAAATCTTATGACTAAAGGATTTTTATGTAGTGATTTTATATATCATTATATAATAAATCAATATAGTTTAAATACGCTTAATTTAGATATGTATAGAAATACAATACAAAGTAATGAATTTAATGATGAAGATTTATATTATTTATTAATAATATTAGGAAATGTCATATATAATTTAACAACACATAATGTTTTAAATTTACAATTTATTATGCAACAGATAGTCATGGATCTTAATTGTATACAAGGAATAAGATGTTTAACATGTATTAAAAAAGAAAGTATTGAGAAAAATAAAAAATTTAAAAAATTATGTGAAAAAAGAAATATTAGTTTTGGTGTAGGTTGGCAAATAGTTAGAAATCGAAACCTAAATTTTAAAATACAAAATTATCATAATGAAAGCGATGTTATAGAAAAAGGTTTAATAGGTATATATTATATTGATATTTAATATATTATTATTAATAATAACCCTTACAAATAGAAATGATCTATTGATCATTTCTATTTTTTTTCATTTGATACTAAACATACAAATAATATGTGAGGAGGTTGAAAAATGAATATTAAAGAATTCTTAAAAAATCCTGTTGGTAAAGGTGCAGTTATACCTGGTAAGAATACTTTATTAGCAGATTTAGATAAACGATATAAAGCGTTATTGGAAAGAAAAGAATTTGAATTTAACATATATAGGAAAAAAGATTGTTTCTTTTTCCATTTTTTAATAATGACTGAAGATCCTGATAGAGAAAATGATTATGATGTTGTAATAGGATTTTATCCAACAAAAACTCAAAAATTTGATACTGTTATTACTAGATATGATATTAAAATATTTTCAAATTCACCTAGTTTTATATACACATACGCTTATGTAGCTAAACAAAATAAGTTATTAATAGTTGATTTTTATAATAAGTTTGATGTGAATGTTCTTAAAAAACCACCAGTATCACGTAACCCTGGGAAGATAATGGGTTATGAAAAATCAGTTTATTATGCATGTAAATATTTAGTAGAACATGAGAACTTATTAAATAAAGCATATGCTAAAAATCATTCTGATTCTAATTATAGAAAATTAATAAAAGAAGTCAGAAGAGATAGTGTTATATTACAAGAAATAAAAACAGCAAAAGCTATTAAACAAGCTAAAAAATATGAAACTAAAAAACAAGATAAAATAGAAAAATCAAAAATAAATCATATAGGTAAAAGCAAGAGATTACAATCTAGTGTAAATTATATAAATAAAATAAATAATAAAAATAAAGGAGGCAAAATAACCCATGTCGGTAAAAGTAAAAAAACTAAATCATCCGTTAACGTTATTAAGAAAAAAAGATAATGTAATATATACTGATTTCAATTATATATTATAATAATGATATGAAAGGGGTGGTTATGTTGAAAAATGAAATTTTATATCAGGATTGGCTAAAAGATATTGATGAAGATGATATTGTTTTTGTTCCAGATAGTGGTATAATAACAGTTTTCTTTGAAAGAAAACTAAATTATAAATTGGAAAATAGTACAATATCAATATTTACAGCAAAATCAAAATATAGAAATCAGATACCTCTAATATGCAATCATCTGAATTATTTTGTTAAATTCTATGATCCTGAAAATAGATATATGACTGCATTATTAAAAGTAAAAACTATTTTAGATGAAAGAGAAACTATTTTATCTAAAAAGTCTTTTATTGATTTATTATACACTCATATAATAACAAAGCCGATAATTCAACAAGTTTTCGATTTAGTAAAATTAAATAATATTAGAAGTATAGAGGATGTTGATAAAACTGCGAAATATGGTAAAGAAGCTTCATTTACAGATAAACATAATACCATATTATATAGAATGTCTATGTGTACAAATTTAATGATTCCATTAATATTGCATTATATTCATAGATTTTCATCTATAAATAAAAAGACTTTCTTAATAGATGAGTATTATGATCCTTTATTTGAAATATGTGGTAAAGGAGTAAATTTAAAAGAAAAATTATTGAATTATATATTAAATGAAACAGAAAAGAGCATGAAGAGAGATAAATTAATTTGGGAACAAAAAGCATTACAAGGTGATAAAGATTTCGTTAGTTTTGCTGAAGAGAAATTGCAAAATATCATAAGCAATATAATTCCTAAATTGGATTATAGTGAAATATCTCATAATATAGCATTAATCAGGAGTACAATATCTACTGACTTTAGAAACTTTACAAGAGAACAATATTCATTATATCCTGAAGAAATTTCTGACATAAAAGATAGTGATGATTCATTATCTCAACAAGATAAAATGGAAATGACTGTATCTAGAATAGACCTTTCTAATGTTATAATATGTAATGTTAATAAAAAGACGGTAATAGAAAAATTAAAGAAAAGTTTAAAACTAGATATAAATGAAAAAGAAAAAGCATATTATAAAAAACATTATAAACCTTCTGAATTTCAAATGGAAATGATAAAATTATATTTCGCCAAATATTTTAACGGATTTGTTGAAATGTCATCTTTAACAGCAGATGAATTTTCAACATTAGTTATAATAATGAAATATAAAATGCAAAGTGAAGGTTATAAATATTTACAACATATGATAATAGGACATATGTTGGATAAGAATGTGACTAAAACTATGAGAAGTCATAAGTTCATTGATAAAATCGAACAATCTTCTACGTATAAAAGATTGATTGATAAGAAATATAAAAAATTATTAAAATTAAAAGGAGATAGAATAATTTTAGATAAATTATCATTATTATTAAAAACAAAATTTTCATTTATAGATTATAATAACAAAAAGATGTTAGGAAAACAAATAGAAATAAATGAAGATATGGTGTGTGATGAGTTTTTATTATTCTTAAGTAATATATAGTAAGGGATTTTCCCTTGCTATATTTATTTTTTGTAAGGAGGTGGTTATATTGGATTCAAAAGAATTTAAACTAGAATTAATAGAAGAAATAACGCATACAATATTTCCATCATCATATAGTAATAATGAATTAGGTGTTAGATGTCCTTTTTGTGGTGACAGTGTTAAAGATCCAAACCATCACCATTTAAATATACGTATAAATCCAGATGATAATGAACCTATTGTGTTCCGTTGTCTCAGATGTAATATATCAGGATTATTAACATCAGATACATTAGCAATGATAGGAAATGTTAGTACAGAATATGCATCAGCATTAAAAAAATATAATAGATTATCTAGTAAAAAAAGTGGTATTATAATTAATAAACAAAAGTTAGATTTGAAATTTCCTGAATTAAAAATAACTGATGGTGTAATTAAAAAACATAAATATATAGAACACAGACTAGGATTAAAATTAGATATAGAAGAATTAAATAACAAGAAAATCATATATGATTTTCTTGGATTAATGAAGTATAATAATATAGAAAATTTAAATTGTTCTATAGAAAAAGCAATAAGTTTACAAAATGAACATGTCGGATTTTTGTCAGCAAAAAATGATTTTATAAACTTTAGAGATATTTCGGGTAATAATAAAAGATATTATATTTATAAAGTACTTAAAAATTTTGATACAACAGGCAAATTTTATATAATGCCTAATAACATAGATCCTTTTTCAACAGAAATGAAAACAATAAATATTGCTGAAGGGGTATTTGATATATTAGGATTATATTATCATATATTTAAAAAATATGAAGATAATATGATATATACTGCTATAAATGGAGCTGGATATTTAAATGTAATAAAATATATTATGAATCAAGGAGTAGTTTGTGATGTAAATGTAAATATTTTTTCAGATTCGGATAGACCTCCAAAATATTATTATAATATGATTGAAAGAATAGAACCATTTGTTAATAGTGTAAATTTATATTATAATTCTTTAAGTAAAGATTATGGAGTAACTGAAAAAGAAATAAAATTATATGAAGTTAGAGTATAAAAACTCTAACTTCATATATAAAAATAATTAATATAGGGAAGATCGAATATAACATTTGATTATACAATTTTTTTATTAAAAAATGTTATTTTAGTGAATATTCAAGAATCACTTATTATATTGTTATGTATAATTTATATTAATTAAACAAAATTATAAAGGTTAATATATTTATTATTGAAAGTGAGGTGATATTCATGGGTTTTAAATTCAATGAAAGGGATTTTATAAATAATAATATATTTAAATATGAGGATAAATTAAATACACAGTTTAGTCGTTTTCAAGAACAAACACCGATGTATGTTACTTGGTATAATATATGCATAAATGAAAGTACTGTAGATTTAGGATTCTCTAATGTTGAAAAAGTATTAGGATATAATTCTCCTATAAAGTATAATGAAATTAAAAACTTTCCTGTTTATGATTTTCAAGCAGTACAATTAGCTATTGAAGAGCAGGAAGAGGGTTTAGATACTGAATTTGAAAGTGAATTAACTATACTACCTAATACTATAAAACCTTACCCTCATGATTTTTTTGTATTAGAACATAAAGGTAGGGAATTTTTATTTGAAGTTAATGAAGTTAATTATGACACAATAAAATCACATAATTATTATAAAGTAACATATCATATAAAATATGTTGATGAAGAAGAATCCAATAAAATTGATGAACAAATTAGTGGTAAATACACATGTATTGTTGATAATATTGGTACTGAAGATAAATGTATATTAGAAGATGAAATATTAGAATTAATAGTTAAGTTAAAAGATATATATTATGAACTATCTCGTAAATATGTAAATTATTTTTACAATAAAAAATATAACACATTTATATATGTAGATATAAATAAAAATACAGTATATGATAGATATTTAAATATGTTTATTCAAAGAAATAGTTTATTATATGATCATGAATCGCATAAAGCAATTTATTTAACAAATGAAGATTCATGTTGTTCTTTTGAACTAGAATATGATAATTCTATTTATAAAGCATTTGAATTACAAAAACCAAAGAGATTATTGAATAATAAATTCAGATTAGTAGAAATATCTAATATATATTCTATATTTTATTATTATAGTGTGTTATGTGGTAGTGTTAGATTTAATAACGGGGATATGGATTATATTGAACCTAGATTATTGAGAGCAATGAAAGAAAATAATATAGGAAACGATGGAGAATCAAAAAAAGATTTTGTCAAAATTCCTATATTTTATCTACAATCAAAAGATATTAATAATGAAGATATTGGAGAGTTTACCGAATTTGATAAGATACTGATAAAATACATCAATAACAATATAGAATCAATACATGATATAAATTTAGAAAAATTAGATGATGAATTATTCTTTGATTTAAATTGGTTTAGTTTTATAAAGATACCTCTTGTGCTATTCTGTATAAAACGTTGTTATAAAAAATTTCTTTCTAAAACAATATTATAATGCTTAAAAAATTAAATTTAAAGGAGTTGAATAAAAAATGTTAGAAAATTTAAGACAAATAATTGATGAAGACAATAGAATTGAAAACATTAATGAACTTATGGTTGAAGCTACAGATTCTGCTATAATGGATATATTTATAGATGAAGATGGTGAAGCTGAAATACCTGAATCAGAATTAAACAAAATTTTATCTAAAATACCTGAATATAATCAGGAAGAGGAATTGAATAAAAAATTAAAAAGAATAACTGAATCTTATATTCCTGATTATGATGAAATTGTTGAAGAAGGTAAAAAAATAGAACAAAAACTAAGAGATGTAACAAGAAAAACTAACGATGTTACTGCAACTAGTAAAAAAGCATTAGCTGCAACAGGTGGAGCAATAGGTGCATTTTCAGCAATAACAGGAGGATTAGGAATACCTTCAATAGCTTTAGTATCAGCTATTGGAGCAGCATCAGGATTAGCAACAGCAAATTATAGTACAAAACAATTTAAAAAGAGAGTATATAAATATAGTAAAGGAGATCCTATTACTAAATCAACTGTAACTAAATTATTAAAAGCTTGTAGTACAATAAGAGATCTTAGTAAATTTGAATTATGGTTGGATGATGTTGATAAAGGATTTACACTTTTATTTAAGGATGATAATCCTAAAGTTGCTGAACAAGCAAAAAAATTTAGACAATGGTTAGATGATGAAATATATAATAAAAAATTACCTGAAAAACGAGAAGAACTAAAAAATAATTTAAAGAAAAAAATAAAAAGTAAAATACGTAAAGAATCATTTGATTTTGATAATGAACTATATTCAAGAGAAGAACTTATTGATATGATGGAAGAAGAAGCATCTTTATATGAAGATGGTGAAATAATAGAAGAAAATATAGATGATAAAGAATCAATGTCTTTATATGAAAAAGCACAAAATATAGTTGATGATATATTTTAATATGTTTTAAAACAATAAGACATAGAGTAAAATAATATTTTATAGGAGGTTATTTTATGTTAACATTATATAGAAAAGACGGAGTATTATATGGTAAATGTATAATAGAACGTCTAATTAGTAATGAAATTAAAAATAAATTAAATGTATCTAAAGAACCACAATTAGTTGAAACTATGTTATTATTGGATATTCTTAGAAGAAATGAATATGTTTTATTAGAAACTCAAGGACAATTTAAAAGACCAAGATTATATAATTTTGAAATAGATTTAGATAATAAAGCATATCAAATAATAGATGTTGTTGAGAAACCAAAACCTCAACCACAACCTAAAAAGGTTGAACCTAAGATGGAACCAAAACAAGAAAAACCAGTAGTAACACCTCAAGAAACAAAAAATGTTGAACCTGAAGAAGAATTTAAGAAAAAAAGACATAAATAAAAGGAGTTGATATAGATGAAATTTGTTATAACGAGTAATAAAAAAATTCCAGGATTTGGTGGAATTAAAGGACCTATTCTAACTCCTCAAGAAATACCATTGAAAAAAGTATTAGATATGGTTTCTTTAGGTTTTGAAGTATTTGAAGTAATGGAAGATGGTTCTCGTAGAAAAGTACAATTTAGTGATGAAAGAATACTATGTGAAATGATAAATCAAAAATTAACAAAGAAATATTGTCAAGTACATCCACCTATTGAATCTGTTACCATAGTTGGGTCACCTGAGAATAAATCAGATTTAAATATATTTGAAAAAACAACTATTTGTAATGCAACAAAAGGTAAAGATGAAAATAAAGAATCAGAAGAAAAACAATTAAAAAAAGATAAAAAGAATAATAAATTAGATAAAAAAGCAACATTACCAAAAATAGATGATGTTGAGGAAATATCTGATGATAAATAAGTATGAAAATAAATTCAATGATTTATTTGATTAATAAAAGATGTTATAGTCTTTGGACTATAACATCTTTTATATTTATCCTTTAAATTTAGGATCTCTCTTTGTTAAACAATATAAGGTTTGTATTGCTTCATTTGTTGTTAATCTTATATTATCACCATTTGCATCCAATATATTTCTCTTAGATTTAACTATCTTGTCACATTCATCATTCGCTTCTAATGAGAAAACTCCTTTTATAGAAGTTTGGTCACCGTCATAATCGCCACCTATTGCTTTTAAATATACATTTGACATTTTTAATACATCAAAAAAGAATGTTGCAACATCATTTTTACTCATACTAAAATCTACTACAGGATAATAATCATATTTTTCACCATTTACAACAGCAGGCATTGTTTTTAAAGTAGATATTATTCTAATTTTATTAGGAAACGTACCTAAATGATTTAATACAGGATATCTAGTTATATAAACATGTTTATTTTCAATAGCTCTATATGTTGCTATATATAATAAATCTGTATATGACATATCTCTATCCACACCATTAACATTTATTTTATAATATATAGGATACTTTTGTTCTTCTACTAATGGTATCGGTATTTTTTCAAATCTATCACCATATGAACGAGTAAATGTATCCATGATATTTTTAAATGTATCTTCATTATATACTAAGTCAAAAGGTGCTAATTCTGCAGAACCACTTAATTTAGGATTATATAAGGACAAATCCTCAATTTTATAATTTAATTTTTCATACATTTCTCTAAATAGTGTTCTCATTTCATATAAGACAAATGGGAAAAATGTTGTACATGTTATTGATATAGGTAATCCACAATGATAAAAATCAACTGGATTATCTTTATATGTTTCACCAAATTGTGGTGCTGTTATAACTGCACGACATCCATAATCTACAGATTTACCCAATAATGATTGTCTTATTAAACCTCTTTTCTTTTCTATTTTTTGCTTAAAATAATCATACAATTCTACTAATGTATCTTGAATTCTACCTATAGTTGAATTAGCTAAGAATTCAAATTCAGTTGATGATTTATACATATTAGCATATTTTAATAATTTACAATATAAATCAGTTAATTCATTATTTGATATTTTTCCTTGACCTACATTTTTATAATTAACATCTCTATAAAATGCAGGTATTACTATCCATTGTTTACAAAATAAAACATCTTTTTTAGTACTTTCTAATAATACAATACGTTCATTACGAACGTTTGAATCATTTTTCTTAAATTTTATTTTATCCCAGTTTCGATATAACCACATTAATCCCGTACTACCTTCAGGATCTTGTTTTATACTACCATCATCTGTTATTATATAACTTTTTCTCCCATGTACAATATGTTCAATATTTCTTTCGACTCTTCTCATTATTTTATATACATATGGATGTAAAAAAGGACCTCCTAAATCTATATATGCATAAGTTTCTTTTCTTTCTCGAGAAGTAGTACCGAATATTTCCATAGATAATAAACCATCTGGTGTGGGAATATAGCCTGTTTCATATAAAATAGGATTTGATACTTCTTTAAGACCATTGGCTATTATCAGTTTCCTTGTATCTAGCAAATCTAATTTCATATAACTCCTCCTCACTTTCATATTCACTATCATTTATTTCAATACTCAATATATTATTATTTACATTAATATTTATTTCAAAATAACTTTCTGAATTAATTAGACTATCAATATCTCCTTCAAAATCATTATCTAAAATAACTTCTACTGTTAATATATCATTAAGGTTATCTAAATTAGCATTATATTCTGTAGTCTCTGATATATTTAATTTCTGTATTATCTCATAAACTTCTAGTATTTTTAAATAATGGTTTGATATTAAGTCTAAACAAGAATAGTCAGCTAATCCTGATTGGATTAGCTGATTAATAAACATATCTATACCCATATCTAAATCCATCCTTTATTAAAAAATTTTGGATTCTTGAAATTCACTATATCAATAATTTATCTTCTTCCTCATTTCTTCCTCCTTCTTCAATTCCTTAGTTTTTCTTTCGATTCGTGCATCTCTCAATGCTATTGCTTCTTTATACGTTAATTCATGTAAAAAATAATGTGCGTGTGTACCTCCAAACAATTCCATCATTTCATCTACAAATACAGCTAATCGCTCTATTCTATACTGGTATTGGTTTCCATTGCTTGTTGGTACTTTTGAAAAAGTATAGAATCTAGGTCTATAGGAATATAATCTATATGATTTCCACATTTTTTCTTAGGACAATTAACATCAAATAATCCATAAGAGAATTCCATATCATCTAACATACTACCTATTTTCGCACCTAGTATACCTATATCTTTATCACATAATGAGTATACTAATTTTATTATATCTTCACTATCATCAACTTCATAATATGCACCAGGATCACTTGGATCAGGGACACATATAACATTTATTGTTGAAGATAATATTGCAGCTTGTTGATATTTTGCATCCATTTTATTTATTGACTCTACAGAATCATGAATAAAATCATATGCTGATTGTGCAGATAATCCTACATAAAAACCTGATTCAGGTAATTCAATTGCCACTTCTGTATTTAATAAAGATTCATCGAAACATTTTTCTGCTGTAGATTTCATATATGATGCATCTACTGTTTTCTTAAATGCTTCTTTTAATTTATCAGACATTCTTTCGGCTCTTAATAATCCCCTAACCATATATTTATGTGTTATATCTTGTTTACATTCAGGACATTTTAATGGGAACTCATCCTCTTCAGGATAAGTTGCACAAAGAATACCATATACAAAACAATCATATTCTAATTGTGCTACTGATCTTAAGAAAGTATTAAAATTCATTTTTCCTATAGAAGTATCAACTACTTTAGAATGTATTAAAGACCATTTACTTATTAAATTATCTTTAGTATTTTGTGAATTATCAACTAAACCTATTAATTCAAAAGTACTACATCCAGACACTCTAGCAGTAATACCAGATATTGGTAATACTATTGTAGTTTCTTTTACAGAATTTATTTTTTTAATTATAGCATCAGAAGAACCTTTTTTAACTTTTTTTCTTCTGATAGTTTTTAATGAAACAGTTTCCACTTCTTCTACTTTTATTTTCTTAACATGTTCAAGTTTTTTTCTTTCTTCATCAGTAAAATCAACATGACCCATTCCAGATTTATCTATAATAACTATAGCTTCTTCATATTTTCTCTTTAAATCTTCAGTAGTTTTTATTTCTTCTTCTTTTTTATTATCTACTTCTTTTTCTAATATATCATCATCAATATTTTCTTCATCTTCTAATTCTATTTTTTCATCTTTTTCTTGATTTTTTTTATAAGGTATTTCTTCATTTTCTACTTTATTTTCTTTTTGGAAATCATCTTTTGATTCGACTTTTGGTTCGATTTCTTCTTCTACTATTATAGCATCAGGATCATCTTCTGGTTTTGGTTCTTCCTTAACAACTAATCCTGTTTCATCATTAACAAATAGATCTGCAACACTAGTATATTCCCCAGTATTTTCTAGTCTTTTTTTTGCAGCTTCTATGTCTTCATTCATTTCTGATAAATAACTTTCAATATTAGCTTTTTGATCCTTATTTATAGTTGGTAATGTAACACCTTCTACCATATTAGGTCTACCTTTCATTAATTCATCAGTATCGACCTCTACTCCTCCTGTTGAGTATTCATCATTTATTAAACTTGGATCTGGAGCTCTTCCTAATGTATGCTCCATGTTAGTATCCACTTGTTGTTCTTTACGAACTTTTATATTATTTTCTTCTAACATTTTTTTTATATCTATTTTTTCATCCATGTTTTTACCTCCTAATTATTTTTCATTTTTTAATCTTCTTCTATTTGAAAGCTAAAGTGAAGTTTATTTAATTCATCTCTGTAAAAAGCATAATATGCAGTTATAGATTTTTCTTCATCAACTTCATCCATTAATGGAATTGATATTATTAGATAAGTTTTATCATTTATATTATCAACATTAGCAACATATATTCTACTATCATCGATAAAAGGAAGCAATTCCTTACAATTCGATGCTATTAAACCTTGTATTTGCTCTGGATCTAAAATCTCAGTCATATTATTTTTTATATATTTTGTTATATCTACTCCTATATTAGGCATAGTTGGCAAATTACCTGGTTTCATTAATAATATGTTTAATATATAATTGACCAATGATTGATGTCTATTATAAATGGTACTTTTTTGAAAATCATCTTTAATCAAACCAATATCTCTTGGTAATGGCAAATCAAATCACTCCTTTCAAATATTAGATTTTTATTATAATATTGTAAATTATAATAAAATTCCAACTTAAAACAACATATTAATGCATTGTTATTAAAAAATATAAAGAAAGGATGAATAATATGTATAAATGTAAAATATGTAATAAACAATTTAAAGATTTAGCTAGTTTACTAAATCATATAGAATCTAAACATAAAGAAATGATTCCTCAAGATATGAATGTACACCAATATTATTATTACATGAAAACTGGAAAAACTCATGGAAATTGTGTAATGTGTAAAAATCCAACAGAATGGAATAAAAATACTAATAAATATAATAGATTTTGTGATAATCCAGTATGTAAAGAAAAATATCGTGAAATTTTTAAAAAAAGAATGATAGGTAAATATGGTAAAACACATTTATTAAATGACCCTGAAAAACAAAGGGAGATGTTAGCTCATAGAAAAATATCTGGTAAGTATAAATGGGAAGATGGAACAGAAACTACTTATACTGGAACATATGATTTAGATTTTTTAAAATTACTTGATGGATTTTTTGAATGGGACCCTAATGATATATCAATGCCTTCACCACATAATTATAGTTATATATACGATGGCGTTGAAAAATTCTATTTTCCTGATGTATTTATACATTCTTTAGATTTAGAAATAGAAATAAAAGATGGAGGTAATAATCCCAATACACATCCAAAAATACAACATGTTGATAAAGTAAAAGAAAAACTTAAGGATGAGGTTATGACATCACAAAAATCATTTAATTATATAAAAATATATAATAAAAATTATATTAACTTTTTTGAGTTCTTAAAATTATATAAGCAACAATTTGAAAAATATGGTGAGAGTTCAAAAATACCAAAAATATTTTTAATTGAAGATAAAGAAAGAATTGTTAGTAATTCCCCTAAAAAGTTAACAGAATCATTTGATTTCAGTGATGAAGATATGAATCCAACATATGAAATAACTTCATCTTTATTTAATAAAGCAATATCTACAGTTGGACAATTTTTATTAAAGGATAAATTAAATAATATTATTATATATGACATACAAGCACATTATAACAAACCTGATGAAGTGAAGAAAATAATTCAAAATGCATTGAAAAATTGCAAAGATGATAATGATCTTGAATTTGTTGAATCGCTGGTTAAAAGATCTGTAGATTATTATGAAAAAAATCCTACTGATGGATGGGCAGATTATAAAGATTGGATTAGATATAAATACAGAAAAGAAGAAAAAGAAATTAAAAAGAAAAATAAAAAGAAAGCTAAACAAGATGGATTGTATAAGATGATAGAAAGTTACGTTATAAGTGATAAAAGTAAAAATATAGATTTATCATATGCTTTAGTCCATAAATATCTTAAAAATAAAGATGATGAATGTTTAACAAAATTATTAAATGACTATACTGATTGTTATAATAGAGAATTAAAAGAAAGACCTGAAGCTAAAGAGCATATAAATAATGATGTTAAAAAAACTATTGATTATATAGATAGTTTGGAAAAACAAGGTTTAGTAGATAGGGAATTTACTGAAAAGCATAAACCAAAATTACAACGATTAGTTGAAAGTAATGATACTATATTGACATTAATATATGAAAAATCAATGAATAGAAAACTATTTAATTTAATGGATGATACTAGTAAATTATATATCGGTGATAAATATTTTATTAAACGTCCTGAAGGTAAATCAAAAATAAATTGTATTGTTTCAGAAGGAGATTTAAGTAAAGATATTTTAAATCACAATATTTTACAATATAAATTAACAACAAATGATTCATTTAATGAAAACAGTATTATGAAAAATCTAATTGAAGAAGGATTAGATATTTATGGATTATATGATTTACAAGATGATAAAAATATTTTTTTACATGACATATGTAAAACATTAAATATAGATGGAACTATTAAAAAAATATAAAGGAGGTGTTGGTTTATGTTGTTTCCTTTAAATAATTATGATGATGTAATTAGAGCTGTGAATGAATTTGATAAAGTTAGACCAGCTTTACAAAAACATAGATGGATGGTTATTGAAAGTACTCTTACTAAATTAGATAAAACAGTAGAGGCTGAAGCAGATAATCCTATAAATAAATTTGATACTAGACGAGTAATTTGTCAAGAAGTTAAAAATAATAATATTTTTAAAAATTATATAAATATACTTCAAAATGATATAAGAGATTTTAATGATATAGTTTATAATAAGATTTCAAATACTATAAATTTTAAAGATTCAATGAAAAAAATTTTTCAAATTAGTCGTGAATATAATATGTATGCTGATGAATTAATAATTAGATATTATCCCCATTTAAAACCTTATTGTGAGGTGTTTAGAACAGCTGTATATAGATTAGTAGATTATTTTTTCAAATCTATGAATTTAGAAATAATCAATAATACATTAGATGATATAGAATTTATTATTAATAGTAATGTATTATGTTCTTCTCATATTGAAAGATATACATTTATTTTTAAATCAATAATGAGTAAATCATTATACAGTAATTTATTAGATGATAATACTAAAGATAGAATATGGGCAATAACATCAGTTGATGGTGATAATTTCTATATGTTACCAAGTAATAGAATGTATACTGTAAATATTAATAGTTTATTAAGTTATCTTAAAATACGAAAAAGAGATTACGAAATGGATTTAGTATATAATGATTTAAATTCAGATTATAATAAAGTTAATTTATATATAGAAGGCATGGATAAATCAATAGAAAAAATATTCAATCAATATATTACAATAGTTGGATTATTTAATATAGACGATATTGATGTTCTCAAATTGAACACTAAAGGATTTTCTCCTATATTTCATTATACAAGATTTGCACCTGCTAGAGAATGTAATATATACTTCTATACAGATCCTAAAACTAAGTTAAAATATGTTGTATTGAAAACTAAAAATAAAGATGAATATCTTTTTATTAATAAAGACAAGAAATTTAAGGTCCAATTAAAATTCAATCCATTGAAAGAGTCTTTAAATGAAATATTAGAGTCAACTATAACTATAACTGATAAATATAATAATTTTTAATAAAAATAAGGGAATATATTTTATTCCCTTATTTTTTAACACTATAAAACAAATATATATGGAGGTGCGAAAATATGGATAAGAAAAAAGAACAAAAAGTTGATACCTTCTTTCAATTTATAAAAAAACAAATTGAAAAATGCTTTTTAAAAATAAAGCAAAGTGGTATAATAAAAACTTGGAAAAGTATAAATAAAAAAGGTAGACAGACGATTATATTGGTATTATTATGTATAATTGCTATTATAACATGTATATTTGGTATAGAAAAATATATATCTGATAATATAAATATTAAAGAAGAAAATAAAGAAATTGAAGTTAATATTATAAATAAATCAGATAATATTGTTGATGTTAATAAAGTTGAAAATGGTATTGACGTGAATATAAATGAAAAAGATAAAGAATACCAAAGAGTTAAGATAATAGCAAATAAAAATCTATATATACGCAAACAACCTAAAGAGAACAGCGAAATAATAGGAACATTACCAAATGGTTATATTACTGAAGTAATTGATGAACAAAATGGTTGGTGTAAACTTTATAATAATCCAGGTTGGATTTATATGAAATATGTTGAATATATAAAATAATGTATTATATAACAACAATATAAAATATAAAATGTAAAAGGTAAGATTTTCAATTATATATTATACAATTGAAAGAAATAAAATAATTATTAATTAGGAGGTAAATTATATTATGGAAAATCAAGAAAGAAAAACTAATAATATTATTGGTGTAGGTGAACATTCATTCATGAATGAATGTTACTTTGGTTCATTAGCTAAAATAAATGGTTCTCATATAATAAAATTCTTACAATCATTTATTGATTGTAAGGGAGATATTGGAATAAGTTATGCAAAAAATGAAAACGGCGAAGTGGAGGCTATGCTAGCTATTCCATTTAAAGCCAATAGGAAATCTAATGGTTTCCAACAAAAAAAGGGAAATATCCCTATCCCAGGATTCTCTTCAGGGAATGACCAATTGAATGACAACGTAATGAGACAATTAAACAAAATCAGAATGAATATACGTCCTATATTATTAGAACATGAAGATGCTGTAATATTTAGATTGGATTTCGCAGCATTGGTTATTGAAATGATGAATCCATCTAAGGGTTATAATGTGTCTATTGAAGAAATAAAACTTCAAGGTGGATATGATATAGTTGCAATTGTTTCAGTATATAGAAGTAACAATAACCAATCTAACAAAATGACTAGAATATTACAAAAAAATAGTAATCGTTTTAATAATGGACAAAAATATAATAGACGTAAATAGATGGTATAATAGAGGTATTGGATATCCAATACCTCTATTATATTTTTTGTATAAATTTAAAAAATAAAAAATTAAATATTACTCCTTATTGGTATGTATCATCAAAAATAAATATTAATTTCATTAAATTTAATACATACCAACAACTCCGTAAGGAGAAGAAGATGACTGGAGGACGATATAAAAAAGAGTCCGACAGGAGAAGGAGTTGTTGAAATAAATAATAAAATATGGAAAGGAAGATACGTTCATTAACATTTATTGTTAATGAATTTTTTATGTCCCTAATAACATTATATTAAATAATAATGAAAAGGAGAGTTAATACAATGAGTAAAAAAAATAAAGAAGTTAATTGTGAAGTTATTGATAAATTAGTTACATTAAAAGAATTTAATGGTGGTTATGAAAAAACTTTAATGAAAGTAATATGGAATGATAATCCTATAACTACAGACATAAGATTTGTTAATACTAACACTAATTTTGTAGGAAAAGGAGTTTCATTATCAGAAGAAGAATGTGAATTATTAGTTAATACTTTAATAAATGAAGGTTATGGTTCTATTGAAAATATGAAACAAGCAATAGTAAAACAAATGAGTAGAGTCGATCCTGATATAAAAACTTATGAAGATTGTGATGAACTAGCGTCATATTATATAGACGAAGATGGGTATGAAGTTATTTCTATACCTAAATATGAATAAGGAGGTGTTTTAAAAAATGGAATTTTATAGTTCTGAAATATTTAATTATATAATTAATAATAAGAAAAAAATATTGGAAATACAAAATAATAAAGAAGAAGAAATTAAACAAAAAGATGATGACATTATAGAAGTAAAAAATTATAATATTATAGATGAAGAAGATTTAATAGAAGGAGAGTGATAATATGTCAGTTTATTTTGGTTCAGATTGGCATTTTTCTAAAGAAGCTAAAAATGGAAAACCTTTTAGATATAATGTTAGTAAAAATGAATTAATACTAAAAAATTATAGAGATACTATCAAAGATGATGATATATTTGTATTTTTAGGTGATTTAACTTATATAGGTGATGACAATCCAATGCAAGTTCAAAAACAAATAGACCAAATAAAATTATTACCAGGAAAGAAAATCTTTATAAAAGGTAATAATGATTATATGGATTTAGATTTTTATATCAATGAATTAGGATTTGATATAAGTAAAGAAATAATTAAAATGAATAATGTTTATTTATCACATATTCCTATGAAAATAAAAAATAATGAAATTAATATTCATGGACATATTCATGGAGCACGAAATTATTGGAATTGTGAATCTAAAAATCACGTAGATGCTTACAGTAAAGTTTATGGTTATAGACCTGTAGAATTAAGAGAATTATTATATGGAAATTACAGCTTTATAAAGAAAAAATTATTGACTAACAATTTATTAGAAAGTATAAATCGAGATTTTTATAATATGTTTTAGATTATTGGGAGGAATATTATGAAACGATTTAAGAATAAAAAGGATGAATTAGCTCATATAATGATAGGAGCAATTACATCAGGAATGAATCAAGAATTATTTAATTATCAATTAGAAGAATTTAAAACAGAATATGGAGAAGATTTAGTTTTCGATGTTAAAAATCAATATGATAGTTTAATTAATAGATTGATAGAAGAATAATGTAAAAAGTAATATATTCAATTATATATTATATAAATGATATAATTATTGAGTGTTATGTTAAATGATTTAATTAGTAAATCATATTATATAAATTCAAAATACTATGTTTGTCTATAGAACATGGATTCTGGAAACGGAATACATGCATTGTGTCGCCGAGGGTTGACGTTACTTTAAGTAGCCGCTTCCGATAAGGGCAATGGACATATATTAATAATAATATATTATGTTTGTCTATAGAACATGGATTCTGGAAACGGAATGTATGCACTGTGTCGCCCAGGGTTAACGTTATGAAAAATAGCGGTTTCCGATAAGGTCAGTGGACATATTGAAATATGTTTGTCTATAGAACATGGATTCTGGAAACGGAATGTATGCACTGTGTCGCCCAGGGTTAACGTTATGAAGAATAGCGGTTTCCGATAAGGTCAGTGGACATAATATATTAATACTAAAAATATTATGTTTGTCTATAGAACATGGATTCTGGAAACGGAATACATGCATTGTGTCGCC
>USQY01000009.1 GCA_900557045.1 uncultured Clostridium sp. | reverse complement strand
TTATAGTTATTGAAATAATATCTAACATATATAAGAAATCTAATAGAAATATTAGATTTTTTATTTTGCCTTCAAAAAGGAAGGAGTAAAAAGAAAATGAAAAAAAATGAAAACAACAAACCAAAAAATAATGAAAAAATTAAAAAAGAAACAGAAAAGATTAAAGAGATTATAAGAAAGGAGACAGGTATTTATATAAAGAAGATGAACTCAAGAAACTTAAAGAAAGAATTTGAACAATTTTATTATATTATGGCATCAAATTATTATGAGTGTTTAACAGCAATAGGGTATTTAGATGAAATAGAAACTGATTGCTTTGCTTGTATAAAAGATGATTACTTATCAGATTTTGTAAGGTCAATGAGTGCTATGATGAATAAAATATTTTGTGATGAAGAAAAAGACTTTTCAGATATAATGAATGGAATTATGAGAATGTTAATTTCTGAAGATAAAATTGTTAATATTATAAAAGACGATATACCTAATTGGGTAATATTAAGAAAAAAGATAAGACCAGGATTAGTAAATATTGTACCTTTATATGATAATTTAAATGAATACTATTTGAATTATTCATATAGTTATAATGTTCAAGAAGATATAAAACCTTTTATTGTAGGACTTAACAATTTATTTGGTAAATTAGCAGATGATGAGGAGTTTATATATGTTTCTACTCATTTACAAGATGATAAAGAAATAACAGAGGAATAAATATTCAAGACAAGAGTTAGCTTTTAGGAGTTAGCTCTTTTTTTGAGGAAAGGAGCAAGAATGGGAAAGTGTCAGATAATTGCAATAGCAAATCAAAAAGGTGGAGTTGGAAAAACAACAACTACATTTAGTTTAGGAGTTGCACTTAGTAAACAAGGAAAAAGAGTATTACTAATTGATGCAGATCCACAACGGAGATTTAACTACTTGTATGGGTTACTATAATCAAGATGAATTGCAGAATACTATTGGAACATTAATGTCTGATACTATATGTGATAATGAAATAAATGCAGAAAATGCTATTCTTCATCATAAAGAAGGAGTAGATTTAATTCCTGCAAATTTAGATTTATCAGCAATAGAGTTTTCATTAGTTAATGCAATGAGCAGAGAGTTCACGCTTAAAAATTCTATAAGAGGTATTAAAGATAACTATGATTATGTATTGATAGATTGTATGCCATCTCTTGGAATGATAACAATAAATGCTCTGGCTTGTAGTGATAAGATAATAATTCCAGTACAGGGAGAATATCTGGCTGCAAAAGGAATGGGACATTTATTAAAGACAGTTACGAGAGTGCAGAAACAAATAAATCCTAATTTAAAAATAGGAGGAGTATTACTTACATTAGTAGATAAAAGAACAAATTTATCAAAAGATGTAAGAGATACTTTGATCGACAATTATGGACAATATGTGAAAATATATGGTGCTGAAATACCCAAAGCAATAAATACAGCAAAATCAACATCAACAGGAAAGAGTATATTTGAGTTTGATAAAAATAGTCCTGTTGCAAACGCATACAATAATTTAGCAAAGGAGGTATTAGAAAATGAAAGAACAAGACAAAAAGATGGTACTTCCAAAGTTAGATGATTTATTCACAAGTCAAGAACAAAGAGATAATCCAGTTGTTGATGAGGTAAAGGAAATAGAACTATATAAAATAGGAGAATTTCCAGACCACCCTTTTAGAGTTATAGATGATGATAAAATGGAAGAAATGGTTAAAAGTGTAAAAGAACATGGAGTTTTATTACCTGTTATAGTAAGAAAACGAGGAGAAGGAAATTATCAAATGATTTCTGGACATAGAAGAAAAAGAGCGTGTGAACTTGCAGGAATAGATAAAATAAAATGTATTGTTAAAGAATTAACTGATGATGAGGCAACAATTCTTATGGTAGATAGTAATATTCAAAGAGAAGAAATATTGCCTAGTGAAAAAGCATTTGCATATAAAATGAAACTTGAAGCTATGAAACATCAGGGGAAAAGAGTTGATTTAGAAGAAGATATAACTTCGCGACCATTGGGCGACAAGTTAAAAAGTGCAGAAAGAATGGGAGAAGAAGTTGGAGAAAGTGCAAGAACTATACAGAGATATATTCGACTTACTTATTTAATACCAGAGTTATTAGAACAAGTTGATAACAAAAGAATAGCTTTTAGACCAGCAGTAGAATTATCATATTTAAGTGAAGAAAATCAATATGTTGTAGAAAATATATTTGAATTTGATGAGGTAACACCTTCTTTAAGTCAAGCAATAAGATTAAAGAAATTAGAACAAGAAGGAAACCTAACAGAAGAAAAAATAGAAGAAATACTACAACAGGAAAAGCCTAATCAAAAAGAATATATAAAGATACACAATGAAAAAATAGAAAAATATATTCCAAGTAGAGTTAAAGAATCTGGAAATGTTGAAGATTTTATTATTCAATGTGTGCAAGATTATATTAGGCGAGAACGAATAAAACAAGAAAGAAATTCCAGATAGTGTGTGAACAAAATTAGATATATTTAGTTATATTTGTTTGTGTGAACACTTTACAAAGTTTTCCCTTACAATCCCTTTTAAATACATACTATATTACAAACTAAAAGAGAATTATTATATAAAATATATTTAATAATATTATAATAATTTACACATTTGTTTTTATCTCTAAAAAGCATATAATTAAGCTATAAGGAGATGGTAGTAATGAAAAGTAAAAAGATATTAGTTTTAATAATTATAGCCTTAATAGTGGCATTATTTGTGAATATGATGATTATAAAATCAAAGACATTAAGTTTTAGTAAAATAGAAAATGAGAAAGAGATTGTAACTGAAATAAATAATACTGATGACGAAGAAAAAGAAGATACAGAGGTAATTGCTGTTGAAAACAATGTAGAAGAACAAGAGAAAGTTGAAGAAATACAACAAGAAGCGGATATTGTAAATGTTAAAAATACCAATATTCAAGAAGAACCAAAGAAAGATCCAGTAGTTACACAAGAGAAAAAAGTAGAAAGTTCAAAACCAGTAGAACAACCTAAAACAACACCTGTTACTACACCAAAAAAGACAGTAGAAAAAGAAACAACAACAACAGTAGTTGAAACAAAAATACCAGAACAACCAAAGGAAGAAACAAAAGTTGAAATAAAACAACCAGAAACACCAAAGTGTTCAGATGGAAAACATGGTGTAGGAGTTGGTAATTCAAATAAATGGTTTAATAGTTATAATGAGGCAGTTTCATATTATGATAATCTAATATTGGATTATAGCAATAAAATACATAATGGAGAAATAACATTTGAAGAATATAACAAACAATGTCCTTGTGGATATGAAATATGGAGTTGCCAATATTGTGGTAAATGGACTTTAAATTATTATATGAGATAATTAAATATTTTTATAAGAGCAGGTTAATTAAAACTTGTTCTTTTTTTTATGGAAAAGGAGGAATTTTAAATGTTGAAAAAGTTAAAAAGTAAAAGAATTATAGCTTTTTTCTTACTGATGATAACATTATTAAGTACAACACAACCAATATTTGCAGCATCAGGAACAGGTAAATGGGTAGGAGGACAATTTGCTTCATTCATTAAAACAACTGATAATGCAAATACTCAATATGGAGTTTTATTAAGAAGATTAATAAATTACTCAACTAATGAACAAAGAACAGTTTTCTGTGCAGAACATGGTGTAGATTTTGATACAGGAACAGTTTACAATGGAAAATATTATACACCAGTTGATTCAAAATTAAGAAAAGCTTGTAAAGTAGCTTATTTAGGATGGTATAAACAACATGGAAATTATGTTATAGATGGAGGAACATCATCTGCATTAAAGAAACAATATGTTTTAACACAACAATTAATATGGGAAACATTAGGACAAAGTAATGCAACTTTTATTGATAGTGGTATTCAAGCAGAATATGTAAGTTTTAAAAACAATATTGAAAACCAAATAGCACAAATGGATAGAAGACCAAGTTTTGATGGAACAACAATAACTATTCAAGCAGGAGAAAGTAAAACTTTAAATGATTCTAATGGTGTTTTATCAGCTTATCCAAGTTTAGATAGAACAACAAACGGAATAAGAGTACAACATTCTAGTGGTAGCAATTCAATGACAATATCAGTAGATGAAAATACTAATTTAGAAAACTATGTTATTACTGATGCAGAATTTAAGTCTTGGGGTATGATTAAAGATGGAACACAAGACCACGATTCAATGGTATTTTTTGAATTTGCAAGTGGAGTTCAAAATCAATTATATTCAATGGCATATAATGACCCAATAACATTAGCAGTTGGATTAAATATTGAAACATTTGGTAAGTTAGAAATAAAAAAATTAAATACAAATGGAGATTTAATAGATGGTGCTATATTCCATGTAACAGGACCAAATGGTTTTAATCAAGATGTAACAGTTACTAATGGAAAAATAACAATAGAAAAATTAAGAAAAGGAACATATACAATTACTGAAAAATCAGCTCCTAATGGATATTTATTAAATACACAAGCCTATAATGTAGAAGTGCAAGTAAATCAAACAGCAAGTAAAGCTATTGTTAATGAAGAACCAACAGGAACTATACAAGTAATTAAGAAAAGTGAGCAGGGAGATTTAATCAAAGATACAGTATTTAAAGTTATTGCAAATGAAGATATAAAGAATGCTGCAAAAACTAAAACTTATTATACAAATGGACAGGTAGTTGCTAATATAAAAACAGACAGTAATGGATTAGCAGAAATTACAAATCTTCCATTAGGTAAATATATTGTAGAAGAAACACAAGCGACAACAGGATATTTAATAGATAATACTAAACACAATGTTACTTTATCTTATAAAGGACAAACAGAAAAAATTGTATTAGAAAGTTTTGAAAAAATTGATACTACACCAACAGGAGAAATAACTGTATATAAAACTGATAATTATAATAACAGACTAAAAGGTGCAGAAATCTCTTTATATGCTAGAGAAGATATAAAAAATGTTGCAGGTACTAAAACTTGGTATAAAAAAGGAGATTTAGTTACAAAAGCAATTACAAATGATGATGGAATGGTGAAATTCTCTGATTTACATTTAGGTAAATACTATGTAAAAGAAACAAATGCTCCAGATGGTTATTTATTAAATAATAAAGAATTTGATGCAGAATTAAAATATAAGGATCAAACAACAAAAGTTATATATTTAGAAATAAATAATGTTATAGACGAAGAACCAACAGGCACAATAACAATAATAAAGAAAGATTCAGAAACAGGTTCAGTACCACAGGGAGATGCAACATTTAATGGTGCAGTTTATAAAGTTTATGCAAGTGAGGATATATACAACAAAGCAAAAACTAAAAAATTCTATTCTAATGGAGATTTAGTTGCTACAAGAACTATGAATGAAAAAGGAGAAACAGAAGATATAACAAATCTTCCTTTAGGAAAATACATTGTAAAAGAAGAAACAGCTCCAATAGGATATATGTTAGATAAAAATACTTACAATGTTGAATTAAAATATAAAGACCAACACACAAAAGTAATAACAGATACTAAAACAAGTTTAGAGAATGTAAAGAAAATGGGAGTACACATTTTCAAATCAGGAATAAAAACAAATTCTGGAGAAACACCAGGACTTGAAGGTGCAGAGTTTACAATTAAATTAAATTCAGCAGTAGAAAAAGCATATTCACAAGGATATACTTATGCAGAAGTATGGAATGGAATTGATGAAAATGGAAATCAAGTAAAAGTTGATAGTAAAAGAGTTCAATCAGCACAAGCTATTGCACCATCTTATGCAGTAATAGTAACAGATAAAGATGGAAATGCTTATACACAAAACAACTTACCTTATGGAAAATATATAGTTAAAGAAACTAAAACACCAACAGATTATGAAACAGCAGTTGATTTTACATTTTCTATTACAGATGATGAGTCAGAAATCAAAGAAATAGCAAAGAAAACAAAACATTTAGTAGTAAATAATGAACAATTAGAAACATATATTAAGTTAATCAAAAAAGACTTAAAAACAGGAAAACTTGTTACATTAAATTCTACAACATTTGAGATAAAAGCAACAAAAGATATATATGATAGAGCTACTAAAAAGATATTATTCAAAAAAGGAGAATCTATTTCTCAAAAAATTGGAAATACAACATACACATCATTTACAACAAATGCAGATAATATAGTTGTTCCAGATAACTCATTTAATAGTAAAAATGATGATAAAGCAACAATTACAACACCTTTAAAATTACCAGTAGGAAGTTACGAAATAACAGAAATAAAAGTTCCAACAGGCTTTTTACAATTAGATAAATCAGTTACATTTGAAATTAAAAATGTAAAAGATTATGACACAGACAAAGATGGAGATTTTATAAAAGAAGTCGTTGTTAAAAATGAGCAACCAACAGGAACTATTAAATTGGATAAAACTATTGCATTAAGAGAAGATGCAGATACATCTTTAATTGATACATCAGACTTATCTGGTATAGAATTTAAACTTTCAGCAAAAGAAAATATTATAGATATGGCAGATGGTAGTGTAATTTACAAAAAAGGACAAGAGATTAAAAAATATAATCTGACTAAAGATGGAAAATTAACAATAACAAATCTTCCAATGGGAACTTATGAAATAGTTGAAACAAAAACATTAGATGGACTTGTTTTAAATACAACAAAATATGAAGTTAAGTTTGAGCAAAAAGATTTAACTACAAAGATATATGAAACAAAATTAGATATTTCAAATGATACAACATTAGTTGAATTTTCTAAAACTGATATTACTGGAGATAAAGAACTAATAGGAGCAAAACTTACAGTATTAGATAATGAAAATAATATTATAGATACATGGACATCAACAGAAAAAACACATAAAATTGAAGGACTAACAATAGGAAAAGAATACACACTAAAAGAAGAAATTGCTCCAGATGGTTATGTAGTTGCTACAAGTATTAAATTTACAATAAAAGATACTAATGAAATTCAAAAAGTAAATATGATAGATAAAATAGTAGAAATGAGCAAAGTTGATATTGCAGGAGAAGAAATTGAAGGTGCAACAATTCAAGTATTAGATAAAGACAACAAAGTAGTTGATGAATGGGTATCTGGTAAAGAACCACACAAAATCAAAAATTTAGTTGAAGGAGAAACTTATACATTACACGAAGAAATAGTTGCAGATTTTTATGTAAAAGCAACTGATGTTGAATTTATTGTAACAACAGATAAAGAAACACAAAAAGTAGTTATGATAGACAAAATAGTAGAAATGAGCAAAGTTGATATTGCAGGAGAAGAAATTGAAGGTGCAACAATTCAAGTATTAGATAAAGACAACAAAGTAGTTGATGAATGGGTATCTGGTAAAGAACCACACAAAATCAAAAATTTAGTTGAAGGAGAAACTTATACATTACACGAAGAAATAGTTGCAGATTTTTATGTAAAAGCAACTGATGTTGAATTTATTGTAACAACAGATAAAGAAACACAAAAAGTAGTTATGATTGATAAATTAGTAGAAATAACTAAAACAGATATAACAAATGGAAATGAACTAGAGGGTGCAGAATTAGAAGTAACAGATGAAGATGGTAATACAATAGATAAATGGACATCAACTAAAGAACCTCATAAAGTAAAAGGTTTAGAAGAAGGTAAAACATATATCTTAAAAGAAACTACTGCTCCTTATGGTTATGAAATTACTGAAGAAATAAAATTCACAGTAACAACTGACAAAGAAACTCAAAAAATAGAAATGAAAGATATGCCAATACTAAAAAATGTAAAGGTAATTAAGATTGATACTGAAACAAAAGAAGTTATTAAAGATAAATTCATATTTGCAATATACGAAGATCCAGAATGTACAAAACTTATTAAAGAGGTTAAATCTAATTCAGAAGATGGAACAGCTTTATTTGAAGAATTACGATATGGAACATATTACATTAAAGAAATAAAAGCACCAAAAGATTATGAATTATCAAACAAAATTGTTAAAGTAGAAATCAATGACAAAGGAATATTCGTAGATGATACACAAGTAGAAGAAAATGAAAATACAATAGAATTTACTTTTGAAAATAAAAAAATAGAAGTTCCTAAAACAGGAGTTGAAAGCAAAATAAAATTATTCGCTAGTGCAATAATTCTATCTTTACTAGGAATAGCTTATATAATTAAGCGTAAACAAAATAAAGATAAATAATAAATGATGGAGAGCTAGATTATTAGCTCTCTTTAATTTGTTAAAAATAGGAGGTGTGAAATGCCTAGAAAAAGAAACTTAAGAATGGAAACATATAACAAGTTAATAAGTATTGGAAAATCAACAGAAAAAGATATTTCAAATTTAAAAATAGAAGATTTAAAAGATATAACGAAAGACCCTGATGTTTTGAATATTATTGCTTTACGAGAGTTTATTAAAGACCATAATACAATAGGGTATTTCAATTATCAAGAAACGAGAAAGGAGGAAACCGATGGCGAATAAATATCAACTAATAAATGAAATGGCAAGTGAAACATTGAAAGAAATTACTCAAAATGGAGAAAGTTGGATTAAGTTTTTAAATACGGCGAGTAACAATTACAAATATTCTTTTAATGAGCAAGTGTTAATATATGCTCAAAAACCAAATGCTACTGCTTGTGCAGATATAGAAACTTGGAATAAAAAATTACGAAGATGGGTTAATAAGGGTGCAAAAGGTATTGCCTTATTATCAATGGAAAATGGCAGAAATGTATTAAGACATGTTTTTGATATTTCAGATACACATAGTGGTATAAATAAAGATTTTAAGTTATGGGAAATAAAACCTTCTTATGAAAATGGAATTATAGAAACACTAGAAAATAGTTTTGGAAATTTAGAAGTTAAATCTAATTTAGCAGAAGCAATATATTCAGCATCTATAAATTTAGTTGAAGATAATTATCAAGATTATTTAGTTGATTTAAAAGAAGTTTTAGATGGTAGCTTATTAGAGGGAATGCAAGATATAGATTTAGAGGGAAACTTTATTGTATTACTTGCAAAATCAATATCATATATGGCAATGAAAAGATGTGGCATTGATCCAACAGAACATTTTAATGTATCGGATTTTGAAATGATTAGTAGTTTTAATAATAAAAGAGTTGTTTCAAGATTAGGTGCAGCAATAAGTGATATTGCAGAACAAGAATTAAGAGAAATCTATTCTAGTGTTATAAATTATGAAAAAAATTATAAATTAACAAATCGTACATTTGTTAATAATGAAAAAATAAATTATCATAATAATGAAGAAAAAAATAATGAAGGGAGAAATGATTATGATAGAATTAACATACAATCAAATGGGAGATTACCAAATACCACAAGTAGCATTACCAAAAACGAAGAAAATGGCACAGGGGAGATTCTCAAGAATGAGGGAGAAATTCCTAAAAGAACACAAAAGAGGGTTATACGAGGAATTAATGTTAGATGGCAAGATGGAAGAACATTTAGGAGAAATAGAACAAACAGCTCAAAAGAGAATGAAACAGATAATAACAAGTCTAGCAGAGAAGAACCAAATAACAGAGGAAATGAAAAGAGAGAATCAAATGAGTTGGGTACAAGCAATGAACTCAATAAAGAACCAAGCAGAAGAAATGATAATGTCAGAGCTAATTTACAATTAAATCTTTTTGAAGATACTTATGTACCACCAATTAAAGAGTTGCCAAGTGTAGATACACAAATAAATAATATTCAAGCACAAGCAGAAGTAGAAAATACTCCTGCTTTTTCTTTTACTCAAGAAATGATAGATAAAACACTTATTGAGGGCAGTAATTTTTCACATAGCAAATATAGAATTTATGAACAATTTAAAAGAAGTTTATCAGCAAAAGAAAATATAATATTTCTAAAACATGAATATGGAATAGGAGGTTCAAGTTCTGCATATTCTGGTGCAGATTTTGGACAAGAGCATGATAGCAAAGGAATAAAGTTATATAAAGGCTATAAAGATGATAGAGTAGAGCTACTAATAAATTGGAGTAATGTTGAACAAAGGCTTAAAGAAATTATTAGATTAGATAGATATTTTAATGATGAAGAAAAAATAAAATATCAAGAATGGCTAGAAAATGACTATGAAAAAGAAAAATGGATGCTAGATAGAGGATTAAAAGAAAACACAAATGATTTTATAGATATATCTAGTATAAATATTGAAAAAAATTATAAGTTGAATAATGGAAATTATTTTCATTTTCATACAAATGATGAGGGATATTATTATGCAATATATGACAACAGGGGAACAGAAATTGATGGTGGACTTTTAGAATATTCAGAAAATCAAGACAAAAAGACTTTAGATGATATAAGAAAAGATTTAGCAGAGTTTACTGATATTACAGAATTAGCAGATACAAGCCTAGAAGAAGTTAGTCAAGAATTTATTGATAATTTAGAGCAAGAAGCAGAACTAAAAGATATTGCTGATAGAGTTGAAACCCAAATAGTTGCTAATGCTATTAGTGCAGTAAAAGAATTAAGCGAAGATACAAAAACACAATTTAAAATAGGACAAATTATTTATTTAGAAAGTGATAGAAAATATAGAGTTGAGGCTATTAACAAAGAATTAGATGAAATTGTTTTATTAGACCAAACAATGTTAGAAACTGCACATTATCCAATTATGAGAAATGAAAGTTATTTACGAGCAGTTTCACTTTATCATAGTAATGAAAAAAACTTTGAAAAAGAAATTACTACTAATAAACAGGAAATAGTAGAACCAAAACCTAAACAAGAAAAGATTAATTATCACATTGATGATAAATTATTAGGAGAAGGTACACCAAAAGAAAAAGTAAGAAGAAATATTGATGCAATAAAACTTTTGCATAAATTAGAAGATGAAAATAGATTAGCAAATTCAGAAGAACAGAATATTTTGTCGAAATATGTCGGTTGGGGTGGACTTCCAGATGTGTTTGATGAAAGTAAAGATAATTGGAGTGAAGAATATAACGAATTAAAAGAAATTCTTACAGATGAAGAATATAAGTCTGCAAGAGCTTCTACTTTAACTGCTTTTTATACACCACCAGTAGTTATAAATGCAATATATGACACTCTAAAAAGCATGGGTGTTGAACAAGCAAATATTCTTGAACCAAGTTGTGGCACAGGTAATTTTTTAGGAATGTTGCCACAAGAAATGCAAAGTTCAAAACTATATGGAATAGAACTTGATTCTATAAGTGGTAAGATAGCAAAACAATTATATCCAAAAGCAAATATTAAAGTTCAGGGATATGAAAAAGCAGATTTACCAGACTCTTTTTTTGATATAGCGATAGGAAATGTACCATTTGGAGATTTCAAAGTTAATGATAAAAGATATGATAAAAATAATTTTCTAATACACGATTATTTCTTTGCTAAAACTTTAGATAAAGTTAGACCAGGAGGAGTAATTGCATTTATTACTTCAAAAGGAACAATGGATAAAGCAAGTCCAGAGGTTAGAAAGTATTTAGCACAAAGAGCAGACCTTTTAGGTGCTATTAGATTACCAGATAATACTTTTACAAAGAATGCAGGAACAAAAGTAACATCAGATATTATCTTCTTACAAAAAAGAGAAAATTTTACCGATATAATGCCAGATTGGGTATATCTTGATAGAGATGAAAACAATATTACAATGAATAAATATTTTGTAGATAATCCAAATATGATATTAGGAAAAATGGAAATGGTATCTACTGCTTATGGCTATGATTCAACTTGTAAAGCAGAAGAAGACACAAATTTAGAAGAACAATTAAATTATGCGATAACTAATATACATGGAGAATTACAGAATAATAGTATTGAAAATGAAATTGAACAAGAAGACACATCAATACCTGCAATTCCAACTGTTAAGAATTATTCTTATGCAATAGTAAATGATAAATTGTATTTTAGAGAAAATTCAAAAATGATATTACAAGATGAGTTACCTTTAACGGCACAAAATAGAATAAAAGGTTTAATTTTGTTAAGAGAACAGGTAAGAGAATTAATTGATTTTCAAATGGAAGATTATTCAGATGAGGAAATTCATATTGCACAAGCAAAATTAAATGAATTATATGATAGATTTACAAAAGAATATGGCTTAATAAATTCAAGAGCAAATGAAACAGCATTTTCTAATGATAGTAGTTATTTCTTATTATGCTCACTTGAAAAAATAGATGGAGAGGGTAAATTTGTAGGAAAAGCTGATATATTTAGTAAGAGAACTATAAAGGCTAAAAAGAAAGTATTACAAGTAGATACTCCAGATGAAGCACTAATTTTATCTATACAAGATAAAGCAAAAGTCGATTTAGACTATATGGGACAATTATGCAATATAGATAAAGAAGAAATAATAAGTAGTTTAGAGGGTGTTATTTTTAGAGTACCTGATTATGAAAATTCTGATAATTGGGTAACTGCTGATGAATATTTATCTGGTAATGTTAGAGAAAAACTAAAAGTTGCAGAACAATTTGCAAAAGAAGATTCTAGTTTTAATATAAATGTTGAAAAATTAAAAGAGGTTATTCCAAAAGACCTTACTGCAAGTGAAATTGGAATTAAGTTAGGCTCAACATGGATACCACCAGAGATTATTAGAAAGTTTATTTTTGAATTATTAGATACACCAAGTTATAACAGATGGGATATTCATGTTAAATATTCTAATATAACTGCTGAATGGTATATTGATGGAAAAAGTAATGATAGAAACAATGTAAAAGCATATACAACTTATGGTACATCAAGAATAAATGCATATAAAATAATAGAACAGACACTTAATCTAAAAGATGTAAAAATATTTGATACATTTATAGATGATGAGGGCAGAAAACAAAGAGTATTAAACAGAAAAGAAACTGCAATAGCTTGTAGTAAACAAGACGCAATAAAAGAAGCATTCTTAAATTGGGTATGGGAAGATCCAGAAAGAAGAAATCATTTAGTAAGACTTTATAATGATAAATTTAATTGCATAAGACCAAGAGAATATGATGGCTCTCATATAGGGTTTGTAGGAATGAATCCAGAGATAAAATTAAGAACACATCAACTTAATGCAGTAGCACATGTTTTATATGGTAATAACACATTATTAGCACATGAAGTAGGTGCAGGAAAGACTTTTGAGATGGTCGCAGCTGCAATGGAAAGTAAGCGTTTAGGCTTATGTAATAAGTCTTTATTTGTAGTTCCAAATCATATTATAGAGCAGTTTGCAAGTGAGTTTTTGCAACTTTATCCAAGTGCCAATATTTTAGTTGCTACTAAAAAAGACTTTGAAACCAAAAATAGAAAGAAATTTTGTAGTAGGATAGCAACAGGAGAATTTGATGCAGTAATTATTGGACATTCACAATTTGAAAGAATACCAATGTCAATAGAAAGACAAATTGCATTATTAGAAGAACAAATAAGTGATATTACAAAAGGAATTGCCTCTGAAAAATCAAACAGAGGAGAAAACTATACTATTAAACAAATGGAGAAAACAAGAAAATCATTAGAAACTAGATTAGAGAAATTACATAAGGAAGAAAGAAAAGATGATGTTGTAACATTTGAAGAATTAGGTGTAGATAAATTATTTGTTGATGAAGCTCATAATTATAAGAATTTGTTTTTATATACGAAAATGCGTAATGTAGGTGGAATAGCACAAACTGAAGCACAAAAATCTTCCGACCTTTTTATGAAATGTAGATATTTAGATGAAATTACAGGAGGCAAAGGTTCTGTATTTGCTACTGGAACACCAGTAAGTAATTCAATGGCAGAACTTTATACAATGCAGAGATATTTACAATATGCAGGACTAAAAGAAAATAGTTTAGAGCATTTTGATAATTGGGCAAGTACATTTGGAGAAACAGTAACAGCAATAGAACTTGCACCAGAGGGTACAGGATACAGAGCAAAAACAAGATTTGCAAAATTTCACAATTTACCAGAGCTAATGTCTATGTTTAAAGAAGTAGCAGATATTCAAACTGCTGAAACATTAAATTTGCCAACACCAGAATTTGAAAATATAAATGTAGTAGTAAAACCTAGTGAAATACAACAAGAAATGGTAAAGGCTTTAGGAGAAAGAGCAGAGAAAATAAGGTCAGGAACAGTTGATGCAACAGAAGATAATATGCTTAAAATTACAAATGAGGGGAGAAAACTTGCACTAGACCAAAGACTTATGAATCCTTTATTACCAGATTCGGAAAGTAGCAAAGTAAATTCTTGCTCTGAAAATATTTATAGAATATGGGATGAAAATAGTGATAAAAAATCAACACAACTTGTATTCTGTGATTTATCAACTCCAAAAGACTTGAAAGGATATGAAAAAGAAGAATTTACAGATGTATATAATGAGTTAAAGAAAAAGCTAATTCAAAAAGGTATTCCACCTGATGAAATAGCTTTTATTCATGAGGCAGACAATGAAGTAAAAAAGAAAGAATTATTTAGCAAAGTAAGAAAAGGACAAGTTAGAGTGTTAATTGGTTCAACTCAAAAAATGGGTGCAGGTACTAATGTTCAAGATAAGTTAATAGCAACTCATCATTTAGATTGTGCATGGAAACCTTCTGATTTGACTCAACGAAATGGAAGAATGATTAGACAGGGGAATGAAAACAAAAAAGTATATGTATATTCTTATGTTACTGAAAAGACATTTGATAGTTATATGTATCAATTAGTAGAGCAAAAGCAAAAATTCATTTCTCAAATAATGACATCAAAAACACCTGCAAGAACAATGGAAGATATTGATGACAAAGCATTAACTTATGGAGAAATAAAAGCATTAGCAACAGGAAATCCTAAAATATTAGAAAAGACATCGTTAGATACTGATGTTGCAAAATTGAAATTATTAAAACAAGAATTTATGAATCAAAAATATTCATTGCAAGATAAGATTATAAAATACTTTCCAGAAGAAATAGCAAGACTTAATAATAAAATTGGAGCAATGGAAGAAGATACAATTAAATTACAAGAATATACTAAACCTAATGCAGATGGATTTTCTCCTATGAAAATAAATGGAATAACTTATACTGAAAAACAAGAGGCTGGAAAGAAACTATTAGAGAGTATTCAAGATTTAAAAAGTATGGAAACACGAGAAATAGGAGAATATAGAGGATTTACAATGGAGATGAGTTTTGATTCAATAACTAGAAATATTAGATTAAAACTAAAAAATAAATTTAGCTATTCTATTGATTTAGGAACAGATATAAACGGAAATATAACAAGAATAAATAATTGTTTAGATAATATTGCAAAAGATATTCCTCACGAAAGAGAATTATTAGATAATACATATTTTCAATTAGAAAATGCAAAACAAGAATCTCAAAAGGAATTTCCTAAAGAACAAGAATTACAAGAAAAGTTACGAAAACTAGAAGAAATAAATGCAGAATTAAAAATAAATGAAAATGAACATGAAATGTTGGGAGATGAAAAAGAAGAAAAGCAAGATAAATTTCCTGATAAAAATTCTCCAGAAAGATGTTAAAAAAATTAAATTTATGCTATAATGATTTCATCAAATAGTAATTTGTAGAGGAGATATTTATGGAAGATAAACAAGTATTATTTAATAATATAGATAAAGTTCACACTACCGAAATGGGTATTGATAGAATTAAGAAAAATCTTAAATTAGATACTGATGATGTTGTTGAGTATTGTAAGAATAAAGTTTTAGATAAAAATTGTAACATCTATAAACAGGGTAAAAATTGGTATTGTGAAATTGATAATATAAAAATAACAATCAATTCATATAGTTATACAATTATAACAGCACACAAATTAAAGAGGTAAAATAGATGGATTATCAAATAATAGAATTAGAAGAATTTAATGTAATAGGAATAAGGTATGAATTATCAAAATCATTAAGTAATAATGTAAAATTAGCACAAAACCATTGGAAAATATTTAATAGTAAATTAAGAAATAATAAGTTATATTTAGGAAGTAATTGGTGTAAATATGCTTTTATTGAAAAAATAGAAAATAAGATATTTTATTATATATCTATTCCTAAAAAAGATTTTGTACCAAATGATTTTACAGAAAAGATAATTTTGAAAAGTAAATATTTAAGGGTAGAACATATTGGTAATATGAATAAACTAAAAGATACTATCAATTATGTTTATAAAGAAATAATACCTAAAAATAATATTTTAGTAGAAAATAGGCAATTTGTTTATTTTGAAAAATATGATTATAAATTTCATTGGAATAGAGAAGATTCTGTTATTGAGATCTATATTCCGATTAAATAACAAATTACAATTGTGCGCCCAGCTAAGGGTAAGTAATCTAACAAGTGGAAATCTTGTCTAGTGAAGGTCTAACCAACCAACTAGTAGCGAGTCTTGTGCTTGTAATAGTAATATTGCAAGTAAAGCGTAGACAGCAAGGAAGCAGGGTTAAAAGGCAGTTCAGCTCCGAAATGTTGTCTTAAATTGAAAGGCAGATGTATTAATTGTTGCAGAATGCAATATTCAAATAATCGTTATGGTAAGAGTATTTGAACTTTCACGGGGTCAATAGTGCCAATCATGTTTCACATAGAGATTGCTTGTCAACTGGGGAGAGCCTAGTATTTCTTGTAGCAATACAAGTATGGCAAACAACAATAAAACGGAGAATGTCAAATAAATATTAGGCAGTCGGATAAGTTCGTAGTAGTGATGAAGTTTCTGTAATGGAAATGGAGCGAAGGGACTTACATAATAACGGTCTTTTTGAGGAAACATTATCTGTACTCAGGGACAGGAGGAATAATGGAAACAAAATTAGAAAGAATAGCAGACAAATCAAAGAACGAACAGCGACCAATATTTACATCGCTATATCATTTAATTAATGAAGAACTACTTAAACAATGTCATAAGGAGCTAGATGGTAGTAAAGCAGTAGGAATAGACAATATTAGTAAGAAAGAATATGCAGAAAACTTGAACGAGAATATTAAAGACTTAGTAATAAGATTAAAGAATAAAGCATATAAACCAGCACCATCTCTTAGGGTATATATACCAAAGGGAAACGGTAAAATGAGACCACTAGGAATATCAATATATGAGGACAAAATAGTACAATTAGCATTAAAGAAAATACTAGAGGCAATATATGAACCAAAATTTCAAGACAATATGTATGGATTTAGACCTAATAGAAGTTGTCACAATGCAATAAAATATGTGCATCATAAGATAATGGAAAATAAAATAAACTACATTGTAGACGCAGATATTAAACGGTTTCTTCGACCATATAGACCATAACTGGATGATTAAGTTCTTGGAATATAACATCAAAGACCCAAACATAATAGGACTAATTAAGAAATACTTGAAAGCAGGAATAATGGACAAAGGCAAATATGTGGCAACAGAAGAAGGTTCAGCACAAGGAAATATAATAAGCCCAGTATTAGCAAATATATATATGCACTTTGTATTAGTATTATGGTATAAAGAAATTGTACAAAAGAGGGCAAAAGGAGATACATTTCTAGTTGTCTATGCAGATGATTTTATTGCAGGTTTTCAATATAAATATGAAGCAGAGGCATATTATGAAGCATTAAAGAAGAGAATGAGTAAATTTGGACTAGAACTAGAAGAAAGCAAAAGTAGATTATTAGAATTTGGAAGATATGCAGAAGGAAACAGGAAAGCAAGAGGAGAAAGAAAGCCAGAAACATTTGATTTCTTAGGATTTACATTCTATTGTAGCAAAAGCAGAAGTGGAAAATTTAGTGTTAAATTAAAGACAAGCAAGAAGAAATTTAGACAAAAAGTAAAAGCTATGAAAGTGTGGTTATATCAAAATAGAGATATAAAAGTAAGTGACCTAATGGAACAAGTAAAGATTAAGCTAATTGGACATTATCGCTATTATGGAATTTCACACAATGGCAGAATGATAAGTTGTTTTAGACAAAG
Source organism: uncultured Clostridium sp. (assembly GCA_900557045.1). Lineage (GTDB taxonomy): Bacteria > Bacillota > Clostridia > TANB77 > CAG-508 > CAG-492. The sequence goes on along the minus strand of USQY01000009.1, from coordinate 21,794 downwards.
AACGATAGATTTTCTATACAAAATCTTAAATAGAAGAAGTCATAAGAAAAGCTATACAGTAGAAGGTTTCAAGGAGATGTTAAAGGTATATAAATTACCATATCCTAAAATCTATATAAGTTTATTCGATTGGAAGTAAATGTTATTATGAGGAGCCGTATGCGGGAAAACTGCACGTACGGTTCTGTATAGGGGCTAGTGTCGTGAGGCACTTGTCTACTAAACTATGAGGAAGGAAGATGCAAATAAAAGTATTTGATGTAGTAGAATTAAAGAATAATAATTTAGCAACAATATTAGAAATAAAAGATAATAAATATTTTACTGAATTTGTTGAAAAGATTGGAGAGCAAAATAATGAATAAATATATCAAATTAAATATAATACCAATTATAATAGAAATAATATTTGTAGTGTCTTGTTTTATTATACCAAAGGAATATTTTATCTATACTAACTTTCTTTTTTATATGTTTCTATTAATATATTTTTATATAAAAAAAGAGTTTTCATTTAAAGAATGGTTAAATAATATAAAAAGTGGAAAAAAATTTTGGAAACAAGTAATAATTACAGCACTACTTTTTATGTTAGCATTTATAATAACAACAATTTTAGAAAATGTATTTTCTAATTATAATACAGGAACAATTGGATTAAAAAGAGATAGTTGGTTAAAGTTAATAATATTTGCAATATCTACAATACCATTACCCGCTGTGGTTGAAGAAACATTTTATAGAAAAAGTATAATTTCTTTTAAAAGTAAAGGAATACTTTTAATTACAACTATATTAGGAATGTTTTTATACGCTTTGGAACATTCATTAACAATATGGGGAATATTTTTAACTATGATTTGGGCTTTACCATTAAGTGTTTCATATATTAATACTAAAAATATATATGTACCAATGACAGCACATTTTATCGGGAATTTATTAGGAAATGGAATGACTGTTATTATGACAATTATTTCAATGATATAGATAATAACAAATTAGCGGTTTGTTAAAAATAGTAGTTTTTTGTGATAAATATGGAGGTGATAGAGATTAGTTATTGGTGGATTTGGTTTATTATACTTTTATTTTGTATAATAATACCGCGAAGAAATAAATTTTATTTAGGAGTAATAAACAGAAAAAAGAAAGGAGAGAAAAGGAAAATGCCAACAGAATTAATGAAAGATTTTATAGGAAAAGTATGTGCAATTACATTGTTTAATGGGTCTTTTGAAATTACAGGTAAAATAATATCTGTAGAAGGAAATTGGATAAAGATTTCAGAGAAAAATACAAGTAGACTTGTAAATGGTGATATGATTAGAGATATTAAGATAATGCCAGAGAAATATCAAAAATAAATGCAAATTACATGTCGATTTAATAATTAGTTGGAAAAATAATAATTTATTAAATAGAAAAGATGTGTAATTATATGTTTAAAAAATTATTTAATAAAATAAAAGGTAGTAAAGCATTAACTGTGATTTCAATAGTAATGATAATAACAACTATTTTTAGTATTTTATTTGGATATTATGTAGTTTCAAATATTGTAAATTTAATAATGTGGATATTAGTATTGATATGTTATATAAAAGGTTGGTAAATTTAGTGAGTAAATGAAAATGCTGAAATAACTGCGTTTGATTGATATGTTAAAATACATTGCTTGTAGCAACGGCTTGCTTTTGATACAATTAAATTATTAGAGGCAAGAAAGGAGAATTTAAATATGTTTCAACAAAATCTAAAAAAATAAGAATCTCAAAAGGATTTTCTCAAGAACAACTTTAGGTAAGACTAAATGTTGTTAGACAGACAATTTCAAAATGGGAAAAAGGATTATCTGTTCCAGATGCAGAAATGCTTGTACAACTTGCTGAAGTATTGCAAGTATCTGTAAGTGATTTACTTGGGAAAAATATTGAAACAGAGAAACCAAATGCTATTGATAATATATCTATTGAATTATCAAAATTAAATGAGTTGTTAGCAAACGAACAATTTAAAGGTGAACAAATGTGGAAAAAAATAAAGAATATTGTTATCGTAATTATATTTGTTGTATTTATTTGTGCAATATTTGATAAATGGAATAGTATATTTCATGATTTTGGAAAGAATCTATATTATATGTTTCATTAGTAAATAAAAAATAATAATTAAAATTAGCTGGTAGTTAATTGAAGTGAACACAATAAACTATCACTTAAAAGAAATATTTAAATCAGGCGAGTTAAAAGAAGAAGCAGTTATTCGAAAAATTCGAATAACTGCAAATGATGGAAAAAACTATAATACAAATTTTAGGGATATTTTCATTAAGTATTGTTTGTGGATGTTTAAAGGAATTATATTTTAGAGGATTTGCTAAATATTTTTTAGCGGATTCTTTGGGAGAAAAATTATCATACATCATGACTGCAATATTATTTGGAAAACTAATAGTAATCTATAGAGGAGTTATGTATGAAAGATAAAAAAATAATAATAAATTTGTTTTTTACAGTAATAATATTATTCGTCATTCAGTTTTTTGCAAGTAATTTGGGTTCAATTGTAGCTAGTTTATTCAATTATACAGCGATTGATAAAGATAATGTGTTTATGAAAATAGCAGTTCATCATATTATTCAAATGTTAGTTGCGTTATTGCTTATTTTTATTATTGGAAAAACAAAAAATATAAAATTTAATTTAAAACCGAAAATTAATAGCGTTGGCGTAAAGTATACAATTGTTTTCAGTGTGATCATTTTTATATATGTGATTATATCATATTTAATTGGATGTAAAACAAATAGTATATCACCATCTGAATATGAATTAAATATGGTTAATGTTCTTGGAACATTAGGATTCCAACTATTTTTGTCTGGAACATCTGAAGAAATCTTATTTAGGGCATTGCCAATCAATATTTTAGAGAGGGTTTTATGTGAGAAAAAAAGAAAAAATCAAAAATTTGAGATTATAACAGCTGCAATTTTATTTTCACTTGCACATATAACTTGGACATTTAATCCTATATCCTGCTCTTTTAATGTATTTCAACTGATATATGCTTTTATACTAGGACTAGTATATGGAATTGCATATACAAAATCAAAAAGTATTGTTTATCCTGCAATTATGCATGGAATGAGTAATTTTTTTATGGTTGGAATAGGATATATTTTTCAGATACTAATATAATCATGCTTACATAAAACAATAATAATTTAAAAGTGAGATAATATTTTAGTATCAAAAAAATATAAAAAGTAATGTCATACTAAATATGAAAAAAAATTCATATTATATTGACATCTGCACAAAAATAGTATAATATAAAATATGAATAATTATTCACATATAAAGAGGATATTTGAAAAATATAGTAGCATTAAAAATTTAATTAACGTTTTACAAAATAAATATGTAAACTATTTTTATATTTCTAATCGGATTACTTATACTAATAAGTGCTATTATTAAATAAAAAAATACTCAATAATTATAATTAAAAGGAGAAATAAATTATGAGATTATTATATTTTTTTGATGATCATATAAAAAAATATATTATGAAAGGAAAGAAATACTGTAATCCAACAAATACAGGAATTGTTGGAAATGGAATATCATGTATTAGAGAAAATGATGTTAATATGTATTTTTACACAAAAGATAATACAACAATTGCTTTTGATGCAGGACATTTAAATTTTAAAGGAATAAAAGATGAATTTAAAAAAATTAATATTAATCCAAATGATATAAATTATGTTTTTTTAACACATGCTGATGTTGACCATGCAGGAGGAGTTGATGCAAAAGGTAAAAATATATTTCCAAATGCACAAATTTATTTAGGTAAAGAAGAAGAAAAATATATTTTAAAAACACAATATAGAATGGTTAAACTGGGGATTAAATTAAAAAATTGTGTAGAATTAAATGAAGGTTATAAATTAATTGATGATAAAGAATGTTTTTATATAAATAATATAAAAATAGAAGCTATTTCAATACCAGGACATACATTAGGGCATATGTGTTATTTGATAGATGACGAAATACTTATTACAGGGGACTGCCTTGCAGTTAATAATAAAGGTGGCTATAGCTTTTTTGACTTTTTTACACAATATCCTGATATGAATAAAAAATCATTACATAAACTTAAAGAAACCGTAAAAAACAAAAATATTATTCTTGTATGTACAGGACATAGTGGCGTTAGAAAAGGTATTAATAAATTATTTGAACATATAGATGAATCTGCAACATTTAGTAGAAAGAATCCTTTCGATAAAGAGGCACCATGGGATTTTACAAAGTAATTATTAACATATTAGAGGGGTGTTGCTATTATGTGTTAAACATATAGAATATTGTAATTGAGTGTACTATTCAAAATTATGTGTTCAGTTTGCTATAATAGGTTTATGCAATCATATGTTATATGACATATTGTATGCGCAGGTTGACAAAATTCAAAAATGTAGTATAATAATAGTATATTGTTTGAAGGAGGATAGTTTTATGTTAGCCAAAATATGGAAAAAATTATTAATGTTCATATTAATCATAGCTTGCTTATTTAATGTTATAACAAAATTAGTAAAAAATATGTCACTAGAAGACGAATTACTATCATCAGCACAATATATTCAAAATCAACAAGATGCGGGAATACTAAAAAATAAGTAATATCTAAATAAATGTGCAAGAAATATTCAAGTTAATATGCAAGAAATATATAAATAATATGCAAGAAAATTTAGAGTAAATATGAAACTAAACTAAAAATAAAGAAAATTAATTAAAAATCTATTGAAAAATAATTTAAATTATGATAATATATTAAACGGTATATTTTATTTTTTGAGGAAGAGGTGAATACAAAATGAAAGAAGGATTACATCCAAACTATACAGAATCAGAAATCATATGTGCATGTGGTAATGTTATTAAAACAAACTCTACAAAATCAGAAATGAAAATTGATGTTTGTTCAAAATGTCATCCATACTGGACAGGTAACTTAAAAAGAGAAACAACAGGTGGTAGAGCAGATAAATTTAAGAAAAAATTCGGAATTGCATAATTCAAAAAAAGATAGTCAATATGGCTATTTTTTTTTGTATTAAAACATAGTTACCAAAGAATATCTTGAATTTTTGGGTGATATTGCACAATTATCATAATAGTAGTTTGGTGATGGAAATAATGGAGCAAATACTGTAATAATAGTAACACATAACAGCTTATTTGCAGAAGTTGCAGATACAGTAATAAGAGTAAAAAATGGAACAATAGAAAGTGTAACTACAAACCAAAATCCAAAAGAGATTGATGAGGTGAAGTGGTAAAATGTTATTAAAAAAATGTCTAAGAGAAATTAAAATAAATAAATCTCAATTTATAAACATATTTATAATGGTATTTTTAGGAGTATTTGTTTTTACAGGAATACATGCATATATGGATGGAATGGAAAAGAGTGCTAATGATTATTATGAAAAAAATAATTTGCAAGATCTTTGGGTTTCAGGAGAGAATTTTACAAAACAAGATTTAGAAGATATTAAAAATATCAAGAATGTAAAAGATGCTGAAAGAATTTTAACATTAAATATGGAATTAGAAGAACATAAAAATGTAATAGTAGAAACAAATTTTATAGAGACCAATAATATATCTAAAATGTATGTTGTTGAAGGAGAAAACTTTGAAAAAAATAAAGAAGGAATTTGGTTTGATAGCTATTTAGCAAAAAGTTTAGGAATTAAAGTTGGAGATGAAATTTCTGTAAAATATAAAAATTATAAAATCACTCAAAAGGTAGTTGGAATTGTAAATACGCCTGATCATGTTTATTTTGTAAAAGATAGCACAGAAATATTTCCAACACATAATGATTATGGATTTATATATTTATCTATAAGTAGTTTTCCTAAAGAATATATTTATAATGAGCTAAAATCAAAAATTATATCAGAAAATTCTATGATTTCAGAACAAAATATAACAAATGAAATGATAGAAAATATGATTCCAAATTTTAATTTAGAAGATTATTATGTATTTAATTCAATAATAGTTGATGTAGATGATATAGAAAAAATCAATCAAACAACAGTAGATATTGAAAATACTATAAAATCTGCAATTGCAGTAACTAACAGAGATTCAAGCCTATCTGTTGAAGTATATAATTCAGAAGTTGAAGAAGGCGATACATATTCAGGAGTATTCACATTTTTATTTTTATTTATTGCATTATTATCAGTGGTAACTACAATGAATAGATTTGTAAAAAAACAAAGTTAGATACAATGAATTCATACTTAGATTGGGAATTTGAAAAAATAAATAACTTTAAATACAAATTATCATTACAAAACAATTATTTAGAAGAACAATATGAAGAGATAACACAAAAATATGGAAATGCTACAACACAAACTTTAGAAATTGAGTTAAAGAATGGTGATAAAAAAGAAACAAATGTTATTGTAATTAATGAGGCTAAAGAATATGTTAAATACACTAATCATAATAAAGATTATATAAATTTATCTGATGATGGTATATATATAACTGAAAAATTATCAGATAAATATAGTTTAAAAATAGGTGATGAGATTACATGGCATGCATTTGGAGATAATAATTGGTATACCAGCAAAATTGTTGGATTAAACAGAGACCCACAAAATCAGCAAATTAATGCAACAAGAAGTTATTATGAATCATTAGGTTTAAACTATAAACCAGATGCTGTTTATACTAATAAAGACTTATCTGAAGTGAATGAAATATCAGGAGTAGACAAAATACAAAGTGTAGGAAATATTAGAAGCGGTATGGAAAGTATGTTGGGAGTAATGAAAACAATGGTTGTATTATTAATTGTAGTTTCAGCAGTTTTAAGTTTTGTTATAATTTACAACTTAGGAACACTATCTTTTTCAGAAAAACAATATCAATTTGCAACTTTGAAAGTACTAGGATTTAAAGATAAACAAATAAAAAATATATTTGTAAAACAGAACATTTGGCTTGCTGTTACTGGAATTATTTTAGGATTACCACTAGGATTTTCTATGATTAGTTATATATTTGGTTCTGCCTTAGGCGAAAATTATGATTTTAATGCTGAAGTAAGTATAGTGTCATATTTATTTGCAATAGTGGGAAGTTATGTAGTGGCTATTTTAGTAAACAAATGGCTTTCTAGAAAAGTTAAAAGCATAGATATGGTTTCAAGTTTGAAGGCAAATGAGTAATAATATAAAAAATAAATGTACTTTGTAAAAGTACATTTATTTTTTATTAAGATTGTTTTCAAGACAAGATATATGAAATATAGAATTAAATAAAAACATATAATAAATACATAATAAATATTTATTGTAATATTTAGATAATCATGTTACATATAGAAGATATTACAATATCTATCATTTTATCATAATCTAGTTGTTTGTGTTTATGATAAACAATTTCATGACATAAATTATCAATCATTCCAATTGCTACATGAACTTTTTCATTTATATTATCAACTTTTATTCCACTTTCTAATAAAAGTTGAACAATTTTATTTGTCATTTCCATTTCGGAATTATGGTATATTTCTGCAACTTCTTTATCTGAGTGAATCATTGCAATAATTTCTTCATGTGCTGTTTGAGAAATTTTGTGGTTTCTTATGAATTTGTTTACCATGTCTTTTAAAACGCAAGGAATATTTGAGTTAGTTATAGTTAAATTCCTATTTTTATCAGTAATTTGAAGCATTGGAAAGAATATTGAGTTAGAATATAACTTAAATCCGTCTATCAAAATATCGTGTTTATCTTTGAAGTATTGGTAAAGTATGCCTATTGAAACTCCAGCAGATTTTGCTATTTCAGAAGTGGTTGTGTTGTAATAGCCTTTTTGACATATTAAACCAAAACCAGCTTGTATTATTTTTTCCTTTTTTTCTATAGAACGTTTTTGGATTGGTTCTCGTATTTCGGCGTTTCCCATTTTGAACTCCTTTCGCTTGGGGTGGTATTTTATGTTATAGGTATTATAAAATAAAATGAGGGAAAAGTCAATTTTGTCATGATGGGGACGTTTGTTGTTGGACATATCTGTCCCAAACAGGACAAAAATGTCCAATAATAAATGTCCCCACTATGACACCCACTACGACAACTGTCCCAAGTAGGACAAAAATGTCCAACAACAAACGTCCCCAATAAAAAAATCTCTTGAAAAAAAGCTACAAATATAGTAAAATATGTAAATGAAAGTAAAAATATGTAAGGAGAAATAAAAGTGAGTTTAGATATAAAACAAGAATTGGAATATATACAAAAAGTAAAACAAATTAATGAAGGAAAAAATTTAAAATATTTAATTTTAACAATGGGATGTCAATTAAATGAAAACGATTCTGAGAAATTATGTGGTATGATAGAAGAGATGGGTTATGATAAAACAGATAAGCTAGAAGAGTCTGATTTAGTGGTTTTTAATACATGCTGTGTTAGAGAAAATGCTGAAGATAGGTTGTTTGGAAAACTTGGTGAGGTTAAGAAAATAAAAGAAAAACGTGGTACAATTATAGCTATAGGTGGTTGTATGATGCAAGAGAAACATATAGTGGATAAATTAAAACAAAGCTATCCATTTTTCGACATTGTTTTTGGAACTCATACATTACATCAATTTCCAAAAGATTTATATACTAAAATCTTTGAAAATAAAAGAATTGAAGATGTTTTGGATATAGATGGGGAAGTAATTGAAGGTTTGCCTATTAGCAGAAATGATAATATTAAGGCTTCTGTAACTATAATGAATGGATGTAATAATTTTTGTAGTTATTGTATAGTTCCATATGTTCGTGGACGTGAGAGAAGTAGAAATCCAGAAGATATTTTAAATGAAGTTAAATCACTTGCAAAACAAGGTTATAAAGAAATTACATTGCTTGGACAAAATGTTAATTCATATTTGAAAAGTGGAAATGTAGATTTTGAAAGTGATGTAAAGAGTTTTGCTGATTTATTAAGAGAAGTAAATAAAATTCAGGGAATAGAAAGAATTCGTTTTGTTTCACCACATCCAAAGGATTTTACAGATGATGTAATTGAAGCAATTAGAGATTGTGATAAAGTGTGCAAAATAATACATTTACCTCTTCAATCTGGAAGTACTAAAGTGCTTAAGGCTATGAATAGAAAATATACTAAAGAGCAATATGTAAAACTTGCTAAAAAAATGAAAGAAATAATACCTGAAATAGTATTTTCAACAGATATTATAGTAGGTTTCCCAGGCGAAACTGAGGAAGATTTTGAAGATACTTTAGATGTTGTAAAACAAATTCATTTTGAACAGGTGTATATGTTCATATATTCAAGAAGAGTTGGAACACCAGGAGATAGAATGGAAAATCAAGTTCCAGATGAAATTAAGCATAAAAGGTTTGATAAGCTAAAAGCTTTAGTTGAAAGTCAAATTCAAGAAAATAATCAGAAATATATAGGAACAGTTCAAAAAGTATTGGTTGAGGGATGTAGTAAAACTAACCAAGATGTTTTAACTGGTAGAACTGATAGTAATAAAGTGGTTAATTTTGAAGGAAGCAAAGATTTAATTGGAAATATTGTAGAATTAAAAATTGTTTCAGAACATATGTGGTATTTAAAAGGGAAGATTGTGTAAAAAATATATATTGTGGAAAAAAGCAACTTAATTTTCTATACAATTCCAAATTATGTAATTAAAGTAGGAAAAGAAAAACGTCCCCTTTTCCTTATAGGAGGTAATTATAAATGGCAGAATATTCACCAATGATGCAGCATTATTTAGATACAAAAAAGGAATATAGTGATTGTATTTTATTTTATAGATTAGGCGATTTTTATGAAATGTTTTTTGATGATGCAATTACTGTATCAAGAGAATTAGAAATTACGTTAACAGGAAAGGAATGTGGTCAACCTCAAAGAGCTCCAATGGCTGGGGTGCCTTTTCATGCGGCAGAAAATTACATTGCTAGACTTATTTCTAAAGGATATAAAGTTGCTATTTGTGAGCAAATGGAAGATCCAAAAGAAGCTAAAGGAATGGTTAAAAGGGAAGTTATAAGAGTTGTAACTCCTGGAACTGTTATTGAGTCTAATTTGTTAGAGGAAAAGAAAAATAATTATATAATGTCTATATATAAAACTGGAATTTATTATGGAATTGCTATTTGTGATGTTTCTACAGGTGATTTTTATGCAACAGAAATTAAAGAAAATAACAATTTTTCTAAATTATTAGATGAAATTTCTAGGTATACTCCATCAGAAATAATTGTAAATACTATGATGTTCGAATCCAAATCTGATATTTCAAAAATTAAAGATAGATTTAATGTATATGTTTCTTTGGAGAAAGATGAGAATTTTGTTGATGAAACAGAGTTATTATTCAATATGTATAATGTTCTAGATGAAAATGGAAATAAAATAAAAAAAGAAGATGAAAATTCACTTTCAATTCCTGCAATAAATGCACTTTTAACATATCTAACAGAAACACAAAAAACAAATTTAGATCATATAAATACAATAAAAATTTACAGTATAACAAAATACATGGCGCTTGATATTAATGCAAGAAGAAACCTAGAACTTACTGAAAAAATGCGCGATAAATCTAAAAAAGGAACTCTTTTATGGGTGCTTGATAAAACATCAACATCAATGGGAGGAAGGCTTTTAAGAAGATGGATTAATGATCCATTAATAGATGTAAAGCAAATTAATAAAAGATTAGATTCTGTAAAAGAATTAAAAAACAGTCTGATTTTAAGAGGAGATATAACAGAAAGCTTAAAAAAAGTATATGATATTGAAAGACTAGCAGGAAAAATAGCTTATGGAAATGCAAATGGTAGAGATTTAATTTCACTAAAAAATTCAGTAGCACAATTGCCAGAAATAAAACAAATTTTAGCAAAAGCAGAATCACCTTTATTAAAAGACTTATATGACGAATTAGATACATTACAAGATATATATGAATTAATAGAAAACTCAATTGTTGAAGAACCACCAATTAGTGTAAAAGAAGGTGGAATAATAAAATTAGGATATGATGAAGAAATAGATACTCTAAAAAAGGCTACAACAGAAGGAAAAACATGGATAGTAAATTTAGAGGCAAAAGAAAGAGAAGAAACAGGAATAAAAGGTTTAAAAGTTGGTTTTAACAAAGTATTTGGATATTTTATAGAAGTTACAAAATCAAATTTATCAATGGTTCCAGATAGATATATTAGAAAACAAACTTTAACTAATTGCGAAAGATATGTAACAGAAGAACTTAAAAATTTGGAAAATCAAATTTTAGGTGCTGAAGAAAAAGTTATAAATTTAGAATATAAAGCTTTTACAGAAATTCGTGAAAAAATAGAACATCAAATTCAAAGAATTCAAAAAACATCAGCAATTGTTGCCACATTAGATGTTTTGGTATCATTTGCAACTGTTGCAGAAGATATGAACTATGTAAAACCAGAGGTTGATGAATCAGGAATAATAGATATAAAAGATGGACGTCATCCTGTTATAGAAAAAATGTGCTCAGCGGGTGAATTTGTTCCAAATGACACATATTTAGATAAAAATGATAATAGATTAGCAATAATTACAGGGCCTAATATGGCTGGTAAATCAACATATATGAGACAAGTTGCATTAATAACTCTAATGGCACAAATAGGTAGTTATGTACCAGCAAGTTCAGCTAAAATAGGTGTTGTAGATAAAATTTTTACAAGAGTTGGTGCATCAGATGATTTAAGTATGGGGCAAAGTACATTTATGGTTGAAATGATGGAAGTTGCAACAATTTTAAAAGAGGCTACAGCAAATAGTTTAGTTATTTTAGATGAAATAGGAAGAGGAACATCAACATATGATGGACTTTCAATAGCATGGGCAGTTGCTGAATATATAGCAGATAAAACAGAGTGTGGTGCTAAAACTTTATTTGCAACACATTATCATGAATTAACTGAATTGGAAGAAAAAGTTGAGGGTGTAAAAAATTACTCAATAGCAGTAAAAGAAAAAGGGGAAGATATAGTTTTCTTAAGAAAAATTGTAAATGGTGGTACAGATGAAAGTTATGGTGTACATGTTGCTAGATTAGCAGGAGTTCCAACAAATGTTACAAAAAAGGCAAATGAGATTTTAAAAGGTTTGGAAAGAAAAAATATCTTAAATAATAAAGTTATTGAAAAGGAAAACAAGAAAGTGGTTGCTGGCCAAGTTGATATGTTTAATTTTAAGCTTGCAGAAGTTGCTAGTGAATTTGATAAGATTGATGTTAATACTCTTACACCAATTGATGCACTTAATACTCTAGTTAGGTTAAAGGAAAAGTTAAATTAAATAATAATTAAAACTACATTAAAGAACACTTAGGAATTTCTGCACTTGTTCTTGGTGGAAAACTGATTAGGATGATGTGGAGTTATGCAAAATCATTTTTATATTGCGTAGACACAAACACAATAAATAAAAAACACAGATTTTAAATCTGTGTTTTTTATTAAATTATTTTATATAACTTTTAGCTGAATCAGGTGAAATTGACATATAATACCATTTTCCATCAATTTTATAAATGTACATTTTTTGTGTATCTGTATCCTCATCTTCTTTACCTTTTATAGTAGCTTTAACTTTTACTTCATAACCTGCAGAAACTTTTACATCTTCTTCGTATTTTTTCTTGATGTATTTTTTTACATTTTCTAAACTATCTTTTTTGATTTTTTCTTTCTTTGTTATTTTGTAAGAGATTTTTATTTTTTCACCATATTCATCTTCAAAAGAATCCATCATATCTTCCATATACTCATCATCTACTGTATCATCCATATCCATGAATTTTGGAAATGCTTTTAAATATGTTTTAGCATTAGCTTTTTCCATTCCTTTGAAATAATTGTCTATAGGTTTTTTCCAACCTCCGCCAATAATAGAACAAATAATTGCTATTATTACTATAACAGCAGCAGCTATACCACCAATTATAGCAATATTTTTAGTATTATTTGATTTAGCAGAAGATGTATTATTTTCAACAGTTGTATTATTTGTAGCTGTTTCTTCTACAGAAGCTGTTACTTCTGGTTCAGCTTTAGCCTCTTCTTGAGGTCCACAATGTTTGCAAACTGTTTCATTATCATCCATTTCTGCACCGCAGTTTTCACAAAACTTACTCATAAAAAATCCTCCTTTGTTTTTTGGTTTACAACTATATAATAATATAAGTATATTTTAATGTCAAGAAGTATAGAACAAAATTGTCGAAAAATTACTTGGTAAGAATGATACATGATGGATAAATAAACAGGAATTTATAATTGCAAATTGTAAACTTTTATAAGTGCATATTTCAGCCATTCATTTAGCTAGTCATAATTGAGAATCTCATTCCAATTGCAAACAATTAGTGTTGACTTTGAAAATAATAAGTAATAAAATAATAAACATAGTAGGTAAAGCAAGAGGAGGAATTATTATGCAAATACAGTATGAAGGAAATTTTTTAGATGTAAAATACGGAACAAAAATAAGTGAAATTTTAGGTGATGAAATAAATAGAACAAAAGCAATTGCTGCCAGATTTAATAATGAAGTAAAAAGTTTAGATTATCAATTAAAAGAAGATGGTAATTTAACTTTAATAGATATAAGTGATAAAGATGGAATACGTATATATAGAAAAGGATTATTATTTATAATTGATAAAGCTATAAGTGAGTTATATCCAAAAGCAAAAATGATGGTTAATTATCAACTTTCAAATTCATTGTTATGTGAATTTGAAAATATGGAAGTAACAGATGAGTTTATAGAAAAAGTAAATAATAAAGTTTCACAAATAGTGGAAGAAAATTTGCCAATAGTGAAAAAATCAATGACAAAACAGGAAGCAGAAGAATTTTACAAAGATAAAGAAACAATAAAAGGAAAACTACAATTAGAATTGAACACAAAAAAACAAGTTAGCTTATATTGGTGTGGAGATTATTTCAATTATTTTTATGGGATATTACCAACACATGCTGGTGTAATGAAACTTTATGAAATAATAAAATATCATAGAGGTTTTTTAATAAGATATCCAAGTAAAAAAAATATTCATGAATTACCAGAGTTTAAAGAAAATAAAAAATTATTAGCCACATTAGATGAATATGATGTTTTACATAGAGTTTTAGATGTTCCAACAGTAAAAAAATTAAATGAAATAATTAGAAATGGTAAAATTAAAGATTACATTTTATTAGATGAAGCATTACATGAGAAAAAAATTGCTAATATTGCTGATGATATAGTAAAAAATGAAAAAATAAAAATGGTATTAATTGCAGGACCATCATCTTCAGGAAAAACAACTTTTGCACAAAGATTGGGAATTCAATTACGTTTAAATGGATTAAAGCCTGTTACAATATCAGTAGATAATTATTTTGTGGAAAGATCAGAAAATCCAAAGGATGAAAACGGAAATTATAATTTTGAGTGCTTAGAGGCAATTGATGTAAAATTATTCAATGAGCATTTATTAAAATTATTAAATGGTGAAGAAGTTGAAATTCCTACATTTGATTTTGAAGTTGGAACTAAAAGATATAAAGGAAATAAATTAAAATTGGCAGATGATGAAATTTTGGTAATAGAAGGAATTCATTGTTTAAATGATAATTTAACACCATTAATTCCAAAAGAACAGAAGTATAAAGTATATATTAGTTGTTTAACAGTTTTGAATATAGATGAATATAATAGAATTTCTACGACAGACACAAGATTAATAAGAAGAATGGTTAGAGATAAACAATTTAGAGGATATAAAGCACTACATACTCTTGAAATGTGGGATTCTGTTGTAAGAGGGGAAGAAAAAAACATATTCCCATATCAAGAAGAAGCAGATAGTATGTTTAATTCTTCATTAATATATGAATTAGCTGTTTTGAAGGATTATGCTATGCCATTGTTGGCTGAAATTGATAAAACAAGTTATGAATATGCTGAGGCGAAAAGGTTGTATAGAATGCTGGGATATTTCGAATCTATACCAGCTGAGTATTTACCAAGTAATTCACTTTTAAGAGAGTTTGTTGGAGGTAGTATATTTAATGTGCATTAATTTGTAGTTTAGTTAAATAATTAAGGCAAGAATAATTAATGTATATTAATTTGTATTTTTTTAGTTAATAAGGAAAGGAAAAAACAGTATGAATAGTAGTTTATTTACGAAAATAGATGAAAGCTTCATTTGCGAAAATTGTGGCAAAAAAGTAGAAAAACTTGGGTATTCTTGCAGAAATCATTGCCCCTATTGTTTACACTCAAAACATGTAGATGTTAATCCTGGGGATAGGCAAGAAAGTTGCCATGGAGTACTAGAACCAGTAGGACTTGAAATAGATGGAAAAAAAGGCTATGTTATAGTGTTCAAATGTAAAAAGTGCGGAAAAATAAGAAAAAATAAAGCTGCAAAAGATGATGATATGAATATGATAATTAAGCTTAGTGCAAAACATTAAAAATTTGGACTTTAAACTTGAAAAAGAGTTGTGGTTGTGTTATTGTATACATATAAAATTAAACTAAGGAGGAAGATTATATTGAAAAAAATTTGTATATTAAAAAGTGTTACAGTATTAGCTGTAATAATAATGAGTATAGGATTACTTACAGGATGTGAAATGAAATTTGGAAATAAAGATGAAAAAAACAAAACAGAGGCATATGAGGAACCTGTAAAAAATCTAATAGAAGGATTAGCAGAAGCAAATTCTGAAAAATTTTTAAATGCTTTTCCACCATTTATTTCTAATAATGAATATATGAAAAATACATTTACTAATGAATATTTACAAGGTGTATTGGAAAAAGCGCAAGAAGACTATGGCGCAAATATAACAATGTCTTTTAAAGTAACAAATAAAGAAGAAATATCTGAAGAAAATATAAAAAATAAAGAAGAAGATATTAAATCATATTATAATGAAGAGGTTACAATTACAAAAGGCTATAAATTAAATACTGAAATTACAACTAAAGGTGATAATGAAGAAGATACAGATATAGGTGAATTTGAAGTATATGAAATAGAAGGAAAATGGTATATAATAGACTTTTAAAAATAATATAAATTTTTGTGTATTAAAAAAATAAGAAAAGAATTGCTAAAAAAGTAATTCTTTTCTTATTGAAATAAATTGTTGCATATGATAAGATACTATTGAAAAATGGAAGAAATTAAAAAATGTACAAAAGAAAAAGGAGAAAAGTAAAAATGATAAGGAATGTGGCTATTGAAATTCTTAATTTAATAGAAGATAACAATGGATATGATATAAATAAAATAACAAGACCAAATATGGATATACAAAAAATCATAGACATTATATTAAGCGAATGTAGATGTAGTATAATAGACAAAAATGGAAATTATGCACGTTTTGGAAGTAGCACAGACATACGAGTTATAAAAATATTAATACAAATATTTTTATCAAATTCAAAAGAAATACCACCAGAAGTAGTTTCAATGGCGCTTACAAAAGAAGGGGTAATAGGGCCGTTCAGAAAAATCGGATTACAAAAACAATATATAAAAGAAGAACAATTTTGTGAAATAGAAATGGAAGAAGTATTTCCAAATGAATTTAATGTTAATATATTTGAAAAGAATTTGGAAATAAAAGAAGAATTTATAAATGAAATAATAAAACCATATGTAAAAACTATAATTTATGAGAATGATATTTTAATGAATAAAAGCCCATTAACATCATATATAAGTAAAATATTTTCACATAAATATTCAGAAGAAGAATATGTAAATGAATTAATACAAATTTTAAATAAAACATTAACATGTAATGAAGAATTAACGAAAAATATAGCAAATTATATATTTGTAAATATAATGAACAATAAATTCTTCAAAACAGAATTAGTAAGCAGAACATTAGATGCAACAGAACTACAAAAATTAGGAAAAATCTATACAGGATTTGGAAGTTTAGTAGAAAGCATGTCATATGAAGCATTGCAAATGATAGAAATGCGAAGTTTCCCATATGGAGAACTTATATCTATAAAAGATACATTTTATGCAGTTGTAGCAGTATTAACAGCATTAAGTACAAATTTGGAAGGAATGAGTGAAGAAGAAATATTGCATGAAATAGAACAAACAAATAGAAATTATAATATTACGAACAAAAGCAAAAGTAATAAAAAGATAAAATATAGAACAAAAAAAATAACCTCAAATAAATATGGAATTTCAGCAGAATTTGTAAATGAAAAAGATATATCAAAATCAATGCAAAACATATGTAAAATGATAAAAGTTTTATTAGATAAAAAAGATGAAGTAAGCACGGAAACATATATAAAAGAAGTTTTTAGAATACATTATAGATTTGTAAGAATTCAACCATTTGAATCTGCAAATGGCAGAACAGCTAGAGCTATAGTAAACATGCTTTTACAGTCAAAAGGTATGATTGGAATATTTAGGAAAGAAAAAAGAAAAGAGTATATTGAAGCAATAAGTGAGGCAGATAAGGTTATAAAGAAAAACGAAAAAATGTATGTGGAGTGTTTAGTAGAGAATCCTATTGAATGTATAGAATTGGAAAATGAGTTCTTGGATAAAGGGTTGCCATTTTTGGTTGTTAAGAATTGAGAATGGAAATTATAAGATAATATGATTATATTGAAAAGCTGAGGTTGTAGAGTAGCCTTGGCTTTTTTTGCAAGTAATATGTTGGATTTTTTAGAAATCAAAAAAAGTTTTTTACGATTTTTGTGTTTGTTGTGATTATTGTGATTGTTGTGATTATTGTGTTTTTTGTGTTCTTTGTAATGTTTTGTAAAATTTTTTTGAAAAAACTTAAAAAAAGGAACTAAGTTTAGAAAGTTTTAGTCTAATAGTAGGAGAAGATTTCAATATATTTTATTTGAGATATTTTGTATGTTTTCAGTGAAGTTTTGAACATGAAAAAAGTGTGCACTATATTTGACAACACAAAAAATATAAAAAAGTAAAAAAATATAAAAAAGTGTTGAAATATAATAGATAATGTAATAAAATCAAAGTAGATGTATTTCAAAAGAAAGTAGGGGGATTTTTTATGAACTCATTACAAAAAACAATGGACGAACAACAATTAGTTGTTGAGAAAATAGATGAATGTGTTAGTAAAAGCAAGATTAAGGCTTATGATATATTAAAAAGATTTATAGATATAATAATTGGTACTATAGGATTAATAGTATGTATTCCAATATTTATAATAATAGGAATAGCAATAAAAATAGATTCAAAAGGACCTGTTTTTTTCAAACATAAAAGAATAGGAAAACATGGCAAAAAACTAGAAATATATAAATTTAGAACAATGATAGAAAATGCAGAAGAAGCAATGAAAAATTTTACAGAAGAACAGAAAAAAGAATTTGCTGAGAATTTCAAATTAGAAAATGATCCAAGAGTAACAAGAGTGGGGAAGATTTTAAGGAAAACCTCTTTAGATGAGTTACCACAGATTATCAATATATTAAAAGGTGAAATGTCTATAATAGGACCAAGACCTGTTGTTAGAAGCGAATTAGAAAAGTATGGAAGTAATCAGGATAAATTTTTAAGTGTTGCACCTGGATTAACAGGAAATTGGGCAGCAAATGGCAGAAGTGATGTGTCTTATGAAGAAAGAATGGCTTTGGAGTTGGATTATATTGAAAATAGAAACTTGATTTTGGATATGAAGATATTTTTTAAAACAATAGGGTCTGTTTTAAAAGGTAGAGGGGCAAGATAAAGATATACACGAATGAAAATTTAGATATACTACTTTAATTGGAGGAAATAAATTGAAAGATATAAAAATAATAATAGCAACACACAAAAAATATCAAATGCCACAAGATGATATGTATATTCCAGTTCATGTTGGAAGAGAAGGAAAGGACAATTTAGGATATCAAGGAGATAATGAAGGAGAACATATTTCTAATAAAAATCCTTATTATTGTGAATTAACTGGTTTATACTGGGCATGGAAAAATTTAAATTCAGATTATATAGGACTATCACATTACAGAAGGCATTTTTCTAATGCAAAAAAGTTACCTAAAAATATTAAAGGAAGAGTTAATTTAGTATTAAGCAAAGAAGAAACTGAAAAGATATTAGAATGTACAGATGCAATATTACCTAAAAAAAGAAAATATTATATTGAAAATTTATATTCACATTATAAAAACACTATGTATGTAGAACCATTGGATGAAACTAAAAAAATTATAGAAGAAAAATATCCAGAATATGTTAAAGAGTTTAATATGTTGCATAAAAGAACTTCAGCACACATGTTTAATATGTTTATAATGAAAAAAAATCTTCTTAATCAATATTGTATGTGGTTATTTGATATTTTATTTGAATTAGAAAAAAGAATTCCACCAGAAAAATATGATAAATTTCATGCTAGATATTTAGGAAGAGTTAGCGAACTTTTATTAGATGTATGGATAAATACAAATAATATAAAATATAAGGAAGTTAGAGTTATTGATATAGAAAAGGTAAATTGGTTAAAAAAGGGATGGGCTTTTTTTAAAGCTAAGTTTATTGGAAAAAAATATGAAAGGAGCTTTTAAAAAAGAATATGAAATTAGCTACAACTGATATATTTAAAAATCTTTTTTCAGATTCATCAAAAAAATTAATAGAATTAAATGATGAACAATTAAAGTTATTACAAAAAACAGTATTATCAATTGCTGATGATATTATTGGAATATGTGAAGAAAATTCAATTAATTATCATCTTACAGGTGGAACAGCTTTAGGTGCAGTTAGACATAATGGATTTATTCCTTGGGATGATGATTTAGATATAGATGTGGCAAGGAAAGACTATAAAAAATTAATAAATTTGATAAAAGAAGAATATGGTGAAAAATATTATATACATAATCCTCAAAATAAGGATGGATTTAGCTTGCCAGCTACACAAATAAGATTGAAAAATACAATTGTTAGAGGTTGCAATGACGCGAATGAAAAAGAGTGTGGTGCATATATTGACATAGCTATTATGGAGAACACATTTGATAATAGAATATTAAGAAAAATACATGGAAATGTTAGTTTGGCACTTGGATTTATTGTATCTTGTAGAAAATTTGCTAAAAATAGAAAATATTTGCTAAGTTTAGTAGAAAATAATAAAGAAGCAACAAAAATATTTAAGACAAAAATAGCAATTGGTTTTGTATTTTCTTTTTTTTCATTAAGAAGATGGACAATAATATATGATTCGTGGAATAAAATTTGTAAAAATGAGAACACAGAGTATGTAACTGTACCAACAGGAAGAAAATATTTTTGGGGAGAATTATATAAAAGAAAAGATTTCTATGAATTTACCGTGGATGATCTGCATGTAGAAGATTACGTAACCGGACCGCAGATCAAACATATACCGGTTGCAGTGTAAAAGCTGGCATGACAGAATACATTTACCGGATAAAAAAGTGTAAAGAATGAGAAAAGAGGAGGATAAGTAAGATGAATTTGATTGCTGCTGTGGATAAGAACTGGGCGATCGGCAAGAACAATGAACTGCTGGTCAGTATTCCGAACGATATGAAGATGTTCCGTCAGATGACAACCGGAAAAGTAGTTGTGATGGGCAGAAAGACACTGGAGAGTTTTCCGAACGGACTGCCGCTCAAAAACAGAGTCAACATTGTCCTGACGAAAAATCAGAATTATCAGGTCAAAGGTGCCATCATCGTGCACAGTGTCGAGGAAGTGCTGGAAGAGCTGAAAAAATATGACAGTGAGGATGTCTATGTGATCGGCGGAGAGCAGATCTACCGTCAGATGCTTCCATACTGCGATACGGCTCATATGACAAAGATTGACCATGCATATGAGGCTGATGCTTATTTTCCAAATCTGGATGAGAAGGAAGAATGGAAAATCACGGCGACGAGCGATGAGCAGACGTATTTTGATCTGGAATATTATTTTGTGAAATATGAAAAACAGGTACAGTGAAGTCAAGTCGAACATACGTGAGACTTGGTATGCGATTTTGGTCAGCTTTGCTGACATTAGGGAGGTCTGATTTATGTACAGAGAACATACAAAAGTGGTAAAGATCGGCAACCGGGTGATCGGAGGCGGAAATCCGATCCTGATCCAGTCCATGACAAATACAAAAACAGAAGATGTGCGGGCAACTGTGGCACAGATCCAGGCTTTGACTGCAGCAGGATGCGATATTATAAGATGTGCAGTTCCGACACAGGAAGCTGCGAGTGCATTGAAAGAGATCAAAAAGCAGATTACGATCCCACTGGTAGCGGATATTCATTTTGACTATAAACTGGCGATCGCGGCGATCGAAAACGGTGCCGACAAGATCCGCATCAATCCGGGAAATATCGGCAGCAGGGAGCGTGTGCAGGCTGTAGTTGATGCGGCCAAAGAGCGAAACATTCCGATTCGTGTCGGTGTAAACAGTGGTTCTCTGGAAAAAGACCTGGTGAAAAAATACGGCGGAGTGACGGCAGAAGGGATCGTGGAGAGTGCCCTGGATAAAGTGCATATGATCGAAGATATGGGCTATGACAATCTGGTCATCAGCATCAAATCTTCCGATGTACTGATGTGTGCAAAAGCAC
>USQY01000008.1 GCA_900557045.1 uncultured Clostridium sp. | reverse complement strand
AAAACTTAAATATATTATTTATATATTTAAGTTTATTTTACTTTTACAATCTACTTTAATGCAAAAATGATAAAAATCAATGAAAAGCTATTGACAAATAATACAAAATGTAGTATTATAATAAAGCAAAAAAGAAGAAGCAATCCACTTCTCACCTTATCGTATAGAAAAAGGTTAATAAATATTGTAATTCTTGTATTTATTTATAAAATATATATAAGAACTTTATTTAGAAGGTGGGTTGGCTTATAAAGTCAATCTTTTTTAGATTTTAGGAGGTGTTTTATTATAAAACAAGAATTACCTATTAATGAACAAATTAGAGCAAAAGAAGTTCAATTAATTGATGACGAAGGTCAAAAAAGAGGTACAGTCTCTTTAAATGAAGCATTAGACATTGCATATGAGAAAAAATTAGACTTAGTGCTAGTTGCACCAAATAGTGAGCCACCAGTTTGCAAAATAATGAATTATGGTAAATACAAATTTGAGCAGGCAAAAAAAGAAAAAGAGGCTAGAAAAAAACAAAAGACTTTTGAAGTTAAGGAAATAAGAATTACGCCTAATATTGAACAACATGATTTTGAATTCAAAGCTAAAAATACTAGAAAGTTTATTGAAGACGGAAACAAAGTTAAAATAACTGTTAGATTTAGAGGTAGAGAATTAAATTATGTTAAATTAGGAGAAGAGACATTAAATAAATTTATTGAAAGTTTATCAGATGTTGCAACTCCAGAAAAGAAACCTGTATTAGAAGGTAAAAATATGTTTATAATCTTAGCTAAAAAAGCAGACAAATAATTATAGAGAGGAGATAATGGTTATGCCAAAACTAAAAACAAACAAAGCAGCTAAAAAAAGATATTCTTATACAGCTACAGGAAAGGTAAAAAGAACAAAATCAAATAGAAGACATCTTTTAGCTAATAAAACAAAAAGACAAAAGAAAACAGGAAAAATGATGAATGCTTATGCTGATAAAACATGTGAAGCAGGAGTAAAAAGATTATTACCATATGGTAACTAATATAAAGAAAAAATATTAAAGAAAAAAGATAGGAGTGAAAGTCAAATGGCAAGAGTAAAAACAGCAATAATTACTCGTAAAAAACATAAAAAAATATTAAAAAGAGCAAAAGGATATTATGGTGCAAAACACTATAGATTTAGAATGGCTAAACAAGCTGTTATGAAATCTGGTGCGTATGCATATGCAGGAAGAAAAGATAAAAAGAGTAATTTTAGAAAATTATGGATAGCTAGAATTAATGCTGCTGCTAGACAAAATGGTTTAACATATAGCAAAATGATAGCTGGATTAAAGAAGGCTAATGTTGTCGTAAATAGAAAAATGTTAGCTGAATTAGCAGTAAATGATAGTGCTGCATTCGCAAAAGTTGCTGAAATAGCAAAAAATGCTTAATTTTAAGTTTATATAGAATATAAGAATATATAGAATTAAAAGCACAGAAGTTAATTAATTAACTTTTGTGCTTTTCTCTATTGTAAAAATATCTGTCCCCAATAGGACATTTTTGTCCTACTAATAAACGTCCCCAATGGACAATTTTGCAATATAATAGTTTATGTCTAAATATGTGACTTCAAAAGGAAGATTAGCTTTTATATCACGAAGTCTTGCACCTTTCATAAAGTGTATCATATTGCAAATTTCTTTCTCATATTGCGTATGTATATCTTTTTCCAAATTTATTTCCATACCTTCTTTATAGCAATCTATTAAATGTTTTTCAATTGTTACCTGTGTAAGCCCTCTTAAATTAACTATTTCAGATATTGTTTTTTCAGAAATATATAAATTATATGTTATAAGTTTTGTGTCTTCTTTAGTAGGTCTTTTTTCTTTTGGCAATTTTAATTTTTTTAGCGAACTTGGTGAATTTACAGTTAAAATTGAGGATTTGTCTATATTATGTGCTTCAACATATTTTTGTATTTCATTTAAAAAGTATTTACCATAATTTTCAGCCTTATAATTTCCAACTCCTGATACATTATATAATTCTTTAGTCGTTGTAGGGTACAATATACACATTTGTATTAATGTGGCATCTGAAAAAACTACAAATGGCGGAACATTTAGTTCAGTAGCTAAATTTTTGCGAATTTCTGATAAAATATTAAATAAATTAACATCATATGAAATATCAAGATTTTTTGATTTAACTTTTTCAAATTTTCTTTTTATAAATATAGATTTATCTTTAAACAATACATCATTACATTCTGCAGATAAAGTCAAAATTGGGTATTTATCTCCAACACAATTAATGTAATTTTCGGAAACTAAAAATGAAATTAGTTCTTTTATAGTTTCCTTGGAATAGTCACTCATTATTCCATATGTTGATAAATTATCAAAACCAAAAGATTTTATTTTAGCTGTTTTTGAGCCTTTTAAAACATCAGTAACTAAACCAATTCCAAAGCGCTCTTTCATTCTTTTAATACAAGACATTATTTTTTTAGCATCTGTAGTAATATCTGTAGATTCAATTTCGCTGTTACAATTACCACAATTATTACAATTATCATAATCGGTTTTTTCACCAAAATATTCCAGAATATATTTACGAAGACATTTATCTGTATTACAATAATCTACCATATCATTAAGTTTTTGATATTCAACTAAATGATTTGACGTATTTGAAAAACTATTTCCAAAATAATCATCATTATTAGTAGAATTAGTCTGTTCAATTAAAAATTTATTAGAAACAATATCAGATCTGTTGAATAATAAAATACATTCTGAATTAGAACCATCTCTACCAGCACGTCCAGCTTCTTGGTAATAACTTTCTAAATCTTTTGGCATATTAAAGTGAATTACATATCTTATATTAGATTTATCTATCCCCATTCCAAAAGCATTTGTTGCAACCATTATCGAAGTTTTATCAAATACATAATCATTCTGATTTTTGACTCTTGCAGAATCAGACATACCACCATGATATTTTGAAACAGAATATCCTTTTTCTTTCAGAATTTCATATAAGCCATCTACATTTTTTCTGGATAAACAATAGATTATTCCAGAAGAATTTTTGTGATTTTCTAAATAATCTAATAAATATTTTTTTCTATCACTAGGAGTTTCAACACTAAAATAAAGATTTTGTCTATCAAATCCAGTTGTTAATGTAAAAGGATTTGATAATTTTAGTAAATTTATAATATCATTTTTTACAATTTCTGTTGCAGTTGCAGTAAAGGCAGTGACAATAGGACGCTTTTTTAAATTTAAAATAATATTTGCAATTTCAGTATAGCTTGGTCTAAAGTCATGTCCCCATTGAGATACACAATGTGCTTCATCTATTGCAAACATAGAAATATCTATTTGATTTAATAAATTTATGAAATTATCAGAATTCAAACGTTCTGGTGCAACATAAATAATTTTGTACATTCCAAGACGTGCATTTTCCAAAGCTTGAAAATATTCATTTTGTGTTAAAGAACTATTGATATAAGTGGCTGAAATTCCATTTTGAATTAAAGAATCGACTTGATCTTTCATTAAAGAAATTAATGGAGAAATAACAATTGTAGTTCCGCTCAAATGTTAATGCTGGTATTTGGTAACATATAGACTTTCCAGCACCAGTAGGCATTATTGCCAAACAGTCCTCTTTATTTAAAATATGAGATATGATTTCTTTTTGACCTGGGCGAAAATTTTCATATCCAAAGTGTTTTTTTAGTAATTCTTGTGCTTTTGTTATCATATTTCATCTTCTTTCTACATAAGTTTTAAAGTATAGTATCAAGTTATTTAGGGTTTGTCAAGATACTTGATATTGTTTTATAACAAAAAGAGGAGGATATATGTTTTTTGTTGATGGACATTGTGATACATTAAGTAAGGCTTTAGATGAGGGAAAAGAGCTAGATAAAAATGATTTGCAGTTTTCTTTTGAGAGGGCAAGTAAGTTAGGACGGAGGAATACAGGTAATGGCTAGTTTTGTAGATTCGGCCTTTTTGAAAGAAGAAAATGGTGGATTTTGTAGGTGTGATAATATTATTAAAAAGATTAAAAAATATGAAATGGATAATGATGTTGAGATTATAATTAAAAATAGGGATGATTTAGATAAAGCAATAGATAATAAGGAAACTAAAGTTATATTGAGCATTGAAAATGGTAGTGCAATTAGTGGAAATTTAGCAAATGTTGATTATTTTTATAATCAGGGTGTTAGAATAATGTCTGTTACTTGGAATGATGATAATGAGTTGGGGTGTGGTTGTAAAAGTAAAATAGATAGTGGATTAACAAAATTAGGTTTTGAGTATATAAAAAAACTTAATGATTTAGATGTTATTGTTGATGTATCACATTTATCTGAAAAGAGTTTTTGGGATGTAATTAATATATCTTCAAAACCAGTTGTGGCAACACATTCAAATGCTTTTGGAATTTGTAATAATCCTAGAAATTTAAAAGATGAGCAGATAAAAGCTATTGCAACTACTGGAGGAATTATAGGTGTATGTTATTATACAGATTTTTTAAATTCTAATAGAAAAGCAAATGTTAAAGATATAGTCAAACACATTAAATATATACGAGATTTAGTTGGCATAGATTATATTGGTCTAGGAAGTGATTTTGATGGAATGGATTATGATAAAACTGCGATTGGGGTTGAAAATATTAGTAAAATAAATAATATAGTAAAAGAACTTGAAAAAAATAATTTTTCTGTTGAAGATATTGAAAAGGTAATGTGGAAAAATTGGTCAGTTGTATTGAAAAAAATGATATAATATTATAAAATTATATATGAGAGGGGGAAATATAAATGACAAGAGCAGAATTAAAAAAAGAAGCAAAAGAAACATTAAAAGGAAGATGGGGAACTGCAATTGCAATGATATTATTATATCAATTAATAATAGCAGGAATATCATTAGTAACTAGTGTTCTTCCTGGTATAGGTTCTATAGCAATGTTTTTAATTACAGTACCACTATCATTTGGATTAATTGGACAAATGATAAAGTTTAGTAGAAAAGAGGAAGTAGGAATATGTGATTATTTTTCAATAGGATTTGGAAATTTTGCTAAATCATGGTCAATTTATGGAAATACATTATTAAAATTATTGCCTGTTATTATTGTATACATTGTTTCTGTAGTTGGTATGGCAATACTAACTTTTATTGCAGCTGTTGTTGAAGATACACATGCGTTAATTATTCTTATTCCTTTATTAGTTGTAGTTTTTATACTTACATATATAATGCTGATTGCAAAAAGTTATTTATATGTATTAACAAATTATATAGGAAACGATAATCCAGAATTGTCTGGGAAACAAGTAGTTGAAAAAAGTCAAATGATAATGAAAGGGCATAGATGGGAGTATTTTGTATTAAGTTTATCATTTATAGGATGGGCTTTGTTATCAATACTTACATTAGGAATAGGATTATTATGGTTAGAACCATATATTCAAGTAACAACTGTTAAATTTTATGAGCATCTTGTAGATGAGAAAAAAGATAATAGTAATGAGGTTATTATTAATAATTAAAAAGAAAGTATTGTATATTAATAATTTGTCTTACAATAAAAAAATCATTAAGTTAATTGCTTAATGATTTTTTTAGACTGTTGACAAAAATTTTTATAAAATTTGTTAATAACCTGAATATAATAATTTATTGTTTCTTAATTTTAGGCTTAGCAATTAAAGAAGCAATATATCCAAAGAAAACAGCAGCAGCAATTCCACCACTTGATGCTTTAACTCCACCTATAAATGCACCCAATAATCCATGTTCTTTAACACCTTCAATAGCTCCTTTAGCAAGATTTGCTCCAAACCCAGTTAGAGGCACAGTTGCGCCAGCTCCTGCGAAATCTATAATATATTTGTAAATACCAAGACCACCTAAAATTGCACCAGCAGTAACAAATATAACTAATATACGAGCAGGTGTTAATTTGGTTTTATCAATTAAAATTTGTCCAATAATACAAATTGCTCCACCAACAACAAAACATTTTAATAATTGTAACCAATCTATACTTTGAATAAAATCCATAGTTAGCTCCTTATATAAAATATTTAGGTTTTTAATTAAAGGTTTTACCTATAAACCTACTAATTAATATATAAACTGTGTTTTAATAAAATTTATAAAAACATTATTATTCATAATAAAACATTAAACTTCGATACTAATAGCATGTGCAATACCTGGAATCGTTTCACCTTGTTGAGTACTTGTAGAATTCATTAATGCACCAGTTGCAATAACTAAAATTCTTTTTATTTTTTTATCTTTTAATTGCTTGAAAAAGTATCCTGAAAAAACACTACCTAAACATGCACAACCAGATCCACCTGAATGGGTATCTTGTGTTTCTTTATCATATATTAATACACCACAATCATTATAATTTGATTTAATATTATATCCTTTAGTTTCAGCAAGTTCTGTTAAAATATCTTTTCCAATATGACCTAAATCACCTGTAATAATTGCATCATAATAACTAGGTTTTCTACCAGTATCTCTAAAATGTGTTACAAGTGTTGATAAAGCTGCAGGTGCCATTGCTGCTCCCATATTATTTGCATCTTTAATTCCCATATCAACAATTTTACCAGGTGTAATATGTGTAATGTATGGACCACTACCAGAACTAGATAAGATGACAGCACCAGACCCTGTTACAGTCCATTGAGATGTAGGTGGTCTTTGATTACCAAGCTCTAAAGGAAATCTAAATTGTTTTTCTGCACTACAGAAGTGGCTAGATGTAGCACATAAAACATTTTTAGCAGCACCAGATGCAACAAAAACGCTACCTAAACACATACTTTCAACAAATGTAGAACATGCACCAAATACACCAAAAAATGGTATATTTAATTCACGCAAGCCAAAACTTGAAGAAATACATTGATTAAGTAAATCTCCTGCAAAACAGTAATCTATATCTGAAACTGCAATTCCGGATTTTGATATAACAGTACTAACAGTTTCTTTAACAAATTTACTTTCGGCTTTTTCCCAACTTTTTTCACCCCAAAATTCATCATCTATACATTGATCAAAATATTTAGCCATAGGACCTTGAGATTCTTTTGGACCAACTATACAGGCAGTTTCTAAAAGAGTTGGTGGATTATTAAATTTTATAGTTTGTTCTCCAATATGTTCCAAAATAATTCCTCCTTTTAAATTGTAATTATTTATAGTTTGAGCAAATTTTTGTAAATTATGCAAAGATTAAACATTATTCAATTCAAGTTAAATATTTATTTGGGTTGAAATTAAGCCAAATATATGATATATATTCTTTAGAAAAACAAGGAGGTTAATTAAAATTGCGTTTAGATAAATTTTTAAAAATTTCAAGAGTAATAAAAAGAAGAACTGTAGCTAATGAAGCTGCTGATAATGGTAGAGTTATGGTAAATGGAAAAATTGTAAAGCCAAGCTATGATGTTAAAGTTGGAGATATTGTTGAAATAAAGTTTGGTGATAAAATTTCAAAATTTGAGATAGTTAAAATTCCAGAAGTTCAAGGAAAAGGTATGGGAGAATTAATAAAAATTTTGTAATTGCATAATTGTTATTGTATTTTCAATGTGAAAAATACAAAATTGAAATATGTGCCAATTTTGTACAAGGAGGTAAATGATATGTCAAATTTATCAAAAAAGTATGATGTTATTTTAATAGGAATGGGACCAAGTTCTATATTTTGTGCTTATGAATTAATTCAATTAGGAAAAGCTAAAAATGTTTTATTAATAGAACAAGGTAAGAGAGTAGAAGACAGAATTTGTCCGATAGAAAAAGTTGGAAAATGTACAAAATGCAAGCCATTTTGCAATATAACAACAGGTTTTTCAGGAGCTGGAGCTTTTTCAGATGGAAAACTTTCATTATATAATAAAGAAGATGACGATATTTATGTTGGTGGATATTTACATAAATATATAGGAGTTGAAAAAACAAAAGAAGTTATAGATTATGCAGATGAAATATATTTGAAATTTGGTGCAGATACTAAATTAGAAGGTGTTAAATATAAAGAAGAAGTAAGTAAAATTAGGAATAAGTCTAAAAAAGAGGGAATTACTTTAATAGATATTCCAATAAGACATCTAGGAACAGAGAAAGCACATGAATTATATGCCAAATTAGAAAAATATTTAGAAGACAATAATATAAATATGAAATTTGAAACAGTAGTTGAAGATTTAATTATAGAAGAAAATAAAGTAAAAGGTGTACGAACAAAACAAGCAAAAAAATTATTAAACAAAAAAGATTTGAAAAGTGAACAAAAATTAGATAATGATGGTATTGAAGAATTTTATTCAGATAAAGTTGTAATTGCAGTTGGAAGAAAAGGAGCAAATTGGTTATCTGAAATGTGTAATAAACACAAAATCGAATCAAGAGCTGGGGTTGTTGATATAGGTGTAAGATATGAATTACCAGATAAAGTTATGGAAAAAATTAATAAATATATGTATGAAGGAAAATTCATAGCATATCCATATCCATTTAAAGATAAAGTAAGAACTTTTTGCCAAAATCCTAGTGGTTTTGTATCTTCAGAAGTTTATGACAACAATTTAACATTAGTAAATGGTCATTCTTATAAAGATAAAAAGAGTACTAATACAAATTTAGCAATATTAGTATCACATAATTTTACATATCCATTTAATAAACCAATTGAATATGGAAGAAATGTTGCTAAAAATTTAAATGAATTAGGTCAAGGTAATGTAGTAGTTCAAAGATTAGGAGATATTAATAGAGGAAAAAGAACATGGCAAGATGAACTTGATTCAAATTCAGTTGTGCCAACACTTAAATCTGCTGTGCCAGGTGATATAACTTTTGCAATAGGTTATAGAACAATGACTGATATTTTGCAATTTATAAAAGAAATGGATAAAGTTGTTGAAGGATTTGCTAATCCAGACAATTTATTATATGGACCTGAAATCAAATTTTATAGTAATAAAGTAATAATTAATAATAATTTTGAAACTAGTGTTAAGGGATTATTTTGCATTGGTGATGGTGGAGGAATGACAAGAGGATTAATGATGGCTTCTGCTTCAGGAGTGCAAATGGCTAGAAATTTATAAGATATGCGTTAATAGAAATAGAAAGGAAGTAGAAAATAATGCCAAATTTTGTACATTTACACGTACATAGTGAATTCAGTTTACTAGATGGAGCAAATAGAATAAAAGATTTACCAGTAAGGGCAAAAGAATTAGGAATGGATTCAATAGCAATTACAGATCATGGTGTTATGTTTGGTGTAATAGATTTTTACAAAGCATGTAAGGCAAATGGAGTTAAGCCTATTATAGGATGTGAGGTATATGTTGCACCTCGTACAAGGTTTGATAAAGAACCTAATATTGATAATAAATATTACCATTTAATACTATTAGCTAAAAATAATGAAGGATATAAAAATTTATCAAAATTGGTTTCATTAGGTTTTGTAGATGGATATTATTATAAACCTCGTATAGATAAAGAAATTTTAGAAAAATATCATGAAGGTTTAATTTGTTGTAGTGCCTGTTTAGGAGGAGAAGTAGCTCAAAATTTATTACATGATAATCTTGAAAAAGCTGAAGAAGTAGCATTATGGCATAAAAACTTATTTGGTGATGATTACTATTTAGAAGTTCAAGCTAATACGTTAAGAGAGCAGATTATAGTTAATCAAAAATTAGTACAATTATCTCGTAAACTAGGAATTAAGCTAGTTGCAACAAATGATGCACATTATTTAAAAAAAGAAGATAGTTATAATCATGAAGTTTTACTATGTATTCAAACAGGTAAAAGAATGACTGATGAAGATAGAATGAAATTTGAAACAGATGATTTTTATGTAAAATCACCTGAAGAAATGTCTGAATATTTCAAAAATATTCCAGAAGCAATAGAGAACACAGTAGAAATAGCCAATAAATGTAATGTAGATTTTGAATTTGGTCATACAATTTTGCCAAATTATGATGTACCAGAAGAATTTGAAACACATTTTGATTATCTAAAAAAATTATGTGATGATGGTATTAAAATAAAGTATGCAGAAAATGTAACAAAAGAAATTTTAGATAGAGCAGAATATGAATTATCAGTAATAAAAAAGATGGGATATGTTGATTATTTCTTAATAGTTTGGGATTATATAAATTATGCCAAATCACAAGGAATACCAGTTGGACCAGGACGTGGTTCTGGTGCAGGCTCAATTGTTGCATATGCAATAGGAATTACAGATATAGATCCGATAAAATACAGCTTGATTTTTGAAAGATTTTTAAATCCAGAAAGAATTAGTATGCCTGACTTTGATGTCGATTTTTGCTATGAAAGAAGACAAGAGGTAATAGATTATGTTGGAAGAAAATATGGACAAGACCATGTTTCGCAAATTATAACTTTTGGAACAATGTCTGCAAGGATGGTAATTCGCGATGTTGGAAGAGCTTTAGATATTCCATATGCTGAAACAGATAAACTTGCAAAAATGATACCAAATGAATTACATATCACAATAAAAAAGGCTTTAGAACAAAATAGAGAATTAAGTGAACTTTATGAAAATGACCCTGAAATAAATAAATTATTAGAAATAGCTATAGGGTTAGAGGGGCTACCAAGACAAGCTTCAACACATGCATGTGGAATAGTTATAACAAAAGAACCAGTTGATACATATGTTCCATTATATGTTCGTGATGGTTTAATATCTACACAATTTATAATGACAACACTAGAAGAACTAGGTTTACTAAAAATGGATTTTTTAGGATTACGTACATTAACAGTAATACAAGATACAATTAATTTAGTAAAACAAAATAGAGGAATAGATGTTGTTTTTGATAGAGAAATGAATGACCCTAAAGTATATAAACTTTGGCAAAATGGAGATAGTATGGGAATATTCCAATTTGAAAGCCAAGGTATGACAAACTTTATGAAAGAATTAAAACCAGATTGCTTAGAAGATATAATAGCAGGGGTTTCATTATATCGTCCTGGTCCAATGGATCAAATTCCAAGATATATTGCAAATAAACAAGACCCAGAACATGCCGTGTATACTCATCCAGCTTTAAAACCAATATTAGAAGTAACATATGGTTGTATGGTATATCAAGAACAAGTTATGCAAATAGTTAGAGATTTGGCAGGATATTCTTTAGGTAGAGCTGATTTAGTTCGTCGTGCTATGGGTAAGAAAAAACTAGATGTAATGGCAAAAGAAAGAGAATATTTTATACATGGACAAACAGATGAAAATGGAAATGTTATAATTCCTGGTTGCATCAGAAACGGGATAGACGAAAAATCTGCAAATACAATATTTGATGAAATGGCTGAATTTGCTAAATATGCTTTTAATAAATCGCATGCTGCTGCTTATGCAGTTGTATCATATAGAACAGCATATTTGAAAGCATACTATAAAGAGGAATTTATGGCTGCAACATTAAATAGCTTTTTAGGAAATTTAGATAAAGTTCCACTATATATAGATGAATGTAGAAAAATGGGAATTCAAATTTTAAAACCAGATATAAATAAAAGTTTTACTCGTTTTACAGTTGATGAAGGAAAAATAAGATTTGGATTAGGAAGTATAAAAAATGTTGGAACAGCAGTTGTAGATGCTATTGTGAAAAATCGTGAAGAAAATGGTAGATTCAAGGATTTTTCAGATTTTTGTGAAAGAATGCAAGGTGAATCTGTTAATAAAAAATGTATAGAAAGTCTAATAAAAGCAGGAGCTTTTGATGAATTTGAACAAACAAGAAGCACTTTAATGGCATCTTTTGAAGATATTTTGGATAGTATTGCTGATACTAATAAAAAAAGTTTTAAAGGTCAAGTTACAATGTTTGATTTAGCTTTTGGTGGTACAGATAATATTGAAAAAACTGAAAATGATAATTCAAATAATAATGTTGAAAATCAACTTGAAAAAATGAAATATAAATATACTACTTTAAAAGAATATACAGAAAAAGAACTTTTATCAATGGAAAAAGAAATGTTAGGATTATATATTTCTGGTCATCCGCTAGAACAGTTTAGAAATCAAATTGTTTTAAAAACTAATATCGATACTTTAAAAATTAAACAACTACAAGAAACGGAAAATCATATAATTGATGATGTACCAAAATATAGAGATGGGCAAACAGTAAGATTCGCTGGAATAATTAATAATGTGAAGAAAAAATATACTAAAACAAATAAAATTATGGCATTTGTAACTGTCGAGGATTTATTTGGACAATGTGAAATAATTGTTTTTGAAAATTGTTATCAAATGTGTACAGATATATTAATAGATGAGAGTATTGTGTTAGTAGAAGGGAGATTAAGTATTCGTGAAGATGAAGATTTGAAAATTGTTGCAAATAAAATTATTCCTTTTACAGTTGATGATAAAACTGAAAATACTAATTCTAATTTGTTAGGCAATGAAGTTGAATGTAGTATAGTCAAAAATGGAATACTAAAAGATTTAGGTGTGAAGTCTATAAAAATTAACATTACTAATTTAAATAATGAACAAAAAGAAAAACTCCGTGGTGCAATAAGGTTTTTTGCAGGAGATAGAAATAATTGTAGAATTGATATTCAAAATAATGATAGAATTGATTCTGCAGGAGGAGTTTTAATGAATGAAGAAATTTTTAAAGAATTTATAAAAATTGTAGGGAAAGAAAATGTAATAAAATAAAAGGAGCTGGCAATTAGCCAGCTCTAGATTTTTACTGGAAATTTTAATCAAACCAATTGAGACCGTGAGAAACAAAAAAATTATCAAGGTCAATTATTGACCATTTACCAACACCGTAAATTGACCGAGTTTTTTTTCTTCCCATTTCATAGATATTATAAACTTTTAAGGATTTAATACCTTTTGAATGAAAATGGTATCTTAAATATGTTTTTAAGCGTTCAGGAATTTCGAAACAATAATTAAGATCTGTTTCGAAAAATTTAGCAGTTTCTTTAAGACTTGCGATTTTTTTGTTGATTTCTTCAAGTTCAGCAAGGTGAGCTTTACGTTCATGCTCTAGGTTGGCAAGGGTTTTAGAAATATTTTCCACAGTTTCAAACATACAATACAACTTCCTTTCTTAGTTTTAATTGAAATTTTTTTCAAATGTTAAAAATTCTAGCATAGAAGGTTGATTAATAAAGTTGTTTAAATCTTCAATTTTATACTCTTTGAAAAAAGAAACAACAGTTTCAATCGAAATATTATAGTAAAATAATATTTGGTAAAGTCGTTTCACAAACAATTCGGAAAATTCTTCATTGTTTCCTAGATTATAAGGAGAGCGACAACCTGAAACGGTCCTGGAATTTTCTCTTTTTAAAGTAATTGCCTTAGCAATTATAAAAAACACATCTTTGTTGTATTCAAACAAAAGATTGTGTCGTTCTAATTGCCGTATGAAGTGATTTTTGATTATAACTGAATCATCAATCCCTCCAAAATCAACACGAATAGAAGATATACTACCATCTTTCTTATTGTACTTGAATTCAAAACTTTCCATTAGGAATTCCTCCTTTTAATAAATAATCAGTCTGTATTTATAATGATGTATTAGAGGAAACATACAGAATGTGTATATATAGTACCATAGTTTTACATAAAATGCAAGCGTTGAATACTAAGATTTAAGAAAAACGCAAATAAAAATATGTAAAAAGTGGTTGACACTACTTGAAAAATATGATAAAATAAGTACTTGTAAGCCGCCTGAGTCGGGTTTGAAAGGCTAATTTAATTTTAGCTACCTAGTATTTTATGCTTAGCGAGTATACATATAAAGGGAGGTGTACTTAAATGTACGCAATAATCGAAAGTTGTGGAAAACAATACAAGGTTTCAGAAGGAGATGTAGTATATTTTGAAAAATTAGATAAAGAAGAAGGTAAAAAAATATCTTTTAACAATGTTGTTTTAGTATCTAATGAAGACAAAGTAGAAGTAGGAGCTCCTTATGTAAAAGGTGTAAAGGTTGAAGGAAAAGTAGTTTCACATGGTAAAGCTAAAAAAATATTAGTTTACAAATACAAAGCAAAGAAAAACTACAGAAGAACACAAGGTCATAGACAACCATACACAAAAGTTGAAATAACAAGTATTAAAATGGCTTAATTATAATTTATAGTCAATACTTATTTCAAATAATAAAAACTATTGTATGAAATTATAAAAAAATAGTGAGAAACTATAAAAAATTCAAATACTGAAAGGAGTGAAAAAACATGGCTCATAAGAAAGGTCAAGGTAGTGTTAAGAACGGTAGAGACAGTGAGTCTAAACGTCTTGGTTTAAAAAGAGCTGACGGACAAGTGGTTCCAGCAGGAAATATCCTAGTAAGACAAAGAGGAACAAAAATCCATCCAGGAACAAACGTTGGTATAGGTAGTGATGATACTTTATACGCAAAAGTAACTGGTAAAGTTAAATTTGAAAGATTAGGAAGAGATAAGAAAAAAGTTAGTGTGTATCCAGTAGAGGAAACAAATAACTAATAACTATACAAGAAACATGACTTCTGTCTTAAGCTTATTTGAAATTTTAAAAGCTTAGGATAGAAGTTTTATTTTTATGTGAGTTTTGCAAAGTAAAGTTAAAAAAATCTTGCAAAAGTGTGTGTAGTACTTTATAATCTTGTATAAGAGGTGGATTGGATGAAATTAATAATAAATAATATGGTAGGAAAACGATGGCAATATAGCTTTTTAAATAATAATATATAAAAATAAAAATGATAGGAGAGATTTATTATGGGTAAAAAAGTTATATTAAGTGGAATTCAAGCAACAGGAGATTTAACATTAGGAAATTATGTAGGAGCATTAAAAAATTTTGTTAAAATGCAAGATGAATATGAATGTTATTATATGATAGCAAATTTACATGCATTAACAGTTAGAAGAGATCCAAAAATACTAAAACAAAACACATTAAAAATATTAGCATCATATATTGCAGCAGGAATAGATCCAGAAAAAAGTACAGTGTTTTTACAATCACAAGTACCAGAACACGCAGAATTAGCTTGGGTTTTAGATTGTTATACATATATGGGAGAATTATCTAGAATGACACAATTTAAGGATAAATCTGAGAAACACGCAGATAATATTAATGCAGGCTTATTTACATATCCTAGTCTTATGGCAGGAGATATTTTATTATATCAAGCAGATTTAGTACCTACAGGAGAAGATCAAAAACAGCATATTGAAATTACAAGAGATTTAGCTGAAAGATTTAATAAATTATATGGAGATACATTTAAAATTCCTAGCCCATATATTTCAAAAGTTGGAGCAAGAATTATGGGATTGCAGGATCCAAAAAGTAAAATGAGCAAAAGTAGTACAATTCCTAATGATACTATTCTATTAGTAGATACTCCAGAAGAAATTATGAAAAAAGTTAAAAAAGCTGTTACAGATTCTGAAGGTGTAGTAAAATATGATGAAGAAAATAAACCAGGCGTAAGTAATTTGATGGAAATTTACGGAATTATTACAAATAAATCAATGAGTGAAATAGAAAAAGAATTTGAAGGTAAAGGTTATGGATTTTTCAAAACGGTTATAGCAGAAGCAATAATTAATGAATTAAAACCATTCCATGATAAGTATAATGAATTAATGGAAAATCCAGAATATTTAGAAAAAATTTATACCAAAGGGGCTCAAAAAGCAAGAAAAGTTGCTAGTAAAACATTAGAAGAGGTATATGAAAAAATTGGAATTATAAGATAATTAATAGATTTATACAAAGAGGAGGAAATAATGTTTACAGACTATGTAAAAATAATTGTAAAATCTGGAGATGGCGGAGATGGTGCAATATCATTTAGAAGAGAAAAATATGTGGCTGCTGGTGGACCAGATGGTGGAGATGGTGGAAAAGGCGGAGACGTTTATTTTACTGTTGATCCAGATGCTAATACTCTTATAGATTTTAGATTTAAGAAAAAATTTAAAGCTGAAAGTGGAAAAAATGGTGAAGGCAATCATCGTTATGGAAAAAGTGGAGATGATTTATATATAAAGGTTCCATTAGGAACAGTTATAAAAGATGCTGAATCTGGAAAAGTTCTAGCTGATTTATGTGAAAAAGGACAAACAGAAAAGGTATTTCCAGGTGGTAGAGGCGGAAAAGGTAATTCACATTTTGCTACTTCTACAAGACAAGCTCCACATTTTTCACAAGGTGGAGAAAAAGGAATTGAAAAAGAAATAATATTGGAATTAAAATTATTAGCAGATGTTGGATTAATAGGATTCCCAAATGTTGGAAAATCAACATTTTTATCTGCTGTAACATCTGCAACACCTAAAATAGCAGATTATCATTTTACAACATTAGAGCCAAATTTAGGTGTAGTAAAAAGTGAATATGGTGATAGTTTTGTAATTGCAGATATTCCAGGAATTATAGAAGGTGCAAGCGATGGTACAGGTTTAGGACTTCAATTTTTAAGACATATTGAAAGAACTAGATTACTTCTTCATGTTATTGACGCATCTGGAGTTGAAGGCAGAAATCCAGTAGAAGATTTTAATACTATAAATAATGAATTAAAAAATTATAGTGAAAAATTAAGCAAAAGAACTCAAATAATAGTTGCTAATAAAGCTGATTTAATACAAGATGAAACAGAATATAAAAAACTTGAAAAATTGGCTAAAGAAAAAGGTTTAGCAATATTTAAAATTTCAGGTGTAACTGGGCAAGGAGTAAAAAAATTACTAGATTATGTATCAAAAACATTAAAAACATTGCCAAAAGAAGAATTAGTTGAAATAGAAGATAGAAAAGTATATGAATTAGAAGACAAAGATGAATTTACTATTACTAGAGAAGATGGAATGTTTGTTGTTGATGGACCTGGAGTTCAAAGAATAATGAGAAAAGTTAATTTAGAAGATAATGAATCTATGTATTATTTTCAAAAGTGCTTAGAACAGTTAGGAGTTAACAAGAAATTAAAAGAAGCGGGAGTTCAAGAAGGAGATACTGTTAAAGTAGTTGATTGGGAACTAGAATGGTATGATTAAAAGTATTGAAAAATGTCAAACTTATGTTTGACATTTTTTTGTTTGTATGTTATCATTATTATAAGTTGATTTTTAGGAGGGAAGATTAATGGAAAAAATGCGTAGAGGCAAAGGTTCAAAAGAATTAAATAAAAGAGAAAGAGATATATTAAAATTTATAGAAAAACAAATAAATGAATTTGGGTATGCACCTTCAGTAAGAGAAATAGGAAAGTCTGTTGGATTAAGCTCAACAGCTACTGTTCATGCATATTTAGCTAAATTAGAAGAAAAAGGTTATATAAAAAAAGAAACACAAAAAGGAAGAACATTAAGACTTTTAAAAGGTCTTAACAAAAAAAGTGATAATGGAGAAGAGCAAAAACCATTTTATAGTGGAAGAGAATTAGTAGATGTTCCAGTAGTTGGAAAAATAACTGCAGGAGCTCCTATTTTGGCAGTAGAAAATGTAACAGATAATTTTTTAATACCAGTAGACTTTGTTGGAAATTCAGAAGCATTTATGTTAACAGTTAGTGGAGAAAGTATGATAGAAGCAGGAATATTAGATGGAGATTATATTTTGGTAAAAAGACAAAATGTTGCTAGAAATGGCGAAATTGTTGTAGCTATGATAGATGATGAAGCTACAGTAAAAACATTTTATATGGAAAATAATCATATAAGATTACAACCAGAAAATAGTACAATGGAACCAATCATAGTTCCTGATTGCCAAGTTTTAGGTAGAGTTGTAGGTGTTTTCAGAAAATTATAATAGTAAATGAAATATTGTAATAAAACAATAAATCTGAAAAGAAAAGGGGAAGTTGAATATGAGTAGAATGAAAACTTTTTTTAAATATGCATTAGTGGTAATATTGTTTTATATCTTTAGTAATGTGATGATAAATGCATTTTTTAAAGTATCTTATACTAATATAACAAATTATGATATAAATGTCACAGAAGCATTTGTTGATGTTACAGAAGCAAAGGTTTCTAAAAGAAATGGGTATATAAATGGTATTATAAAAAATAATACTGATAAAATTATAGAAAATAGATATTTAAAATTTAGTATGTTATCTAAAAATGGAAATGTACTTGGAGAAAAATATGTTAGAATAGATAAATTAGAAATAAATCAAATAAGAAATTTTGAAGTGAAGTTTGATTATGATAATGTAAAATCATTTAAAATTGAAATGACAGATACAAAGCCAGAAGAAATTGATTTTCTTGAATTAGTAAAAAACAATGTAAACGATTTAGTATCAAACAATATAAAATAATAAAAATATAATTAAAATATGGAATAAATATTAAGAAAAAATGGAATAAATATAAAAAGTAATAATAGTTGAAATATAAAAAAGTAAAAAATGTATTAGTAGTATAATATAAGATATTGCTAATATATTTTTTTATTCCAAAACATTGATATTTTAAATAAAATGTAATATAATTGCAAGGTAAAAGAAGTGATAAAGGAATATTTTTAAGAAAGGATAGATATAAAGATGTTTAATTGGGGGCAAGATATAGGAATTGATTTAGGAACTGCTACTGTCATAGCATATGTAAAAGGGAAAGGAATTGTATTAAGAGAGCCTTCTGTAGTTGCTGTTGATAGTAATACAGGAGAAGTATTAGCAGTTGGAAAAGAAGCGAGAAGAATGCTTGGTAGAACTCCTGGTAATATTGTAGCAACAAGACCTTTACGTGAAGGAGTAATATCTAATTATACAGTTACTGAAAAAATGTTAAAATATTTTATAAATAAAGTATGTGGCAGATTTGTTTTCGCCCCTAGAATAATGATTTGTATACCTTCAAGAGTTACAGAAGTAGAAAAAAAAGCAGTAATAGATGCTGCAACACAAGCAGGAGCTAGAAAAGTATATTTAATTGAAGAACCAATTGCAGCAGCTATAGGAGCAGGAATAGATATATCAAAACCATGCGGTAATATGGTAGTAGATATAGGAGGAGGAACTACAGATATTGCTGTTATATCATTAGGCGGTTCAGTTACAAGTACATCTTTAAAAGTTGCAGGAGATAAATTTGATGAGTATATAATTAAATATATAAAGAAAAAACACAACATTATAATAGGTGAAAGAACAGCAGAAGATTTAAAAGTAAATATTGGTTGTGTATACCCAAAAATGCAAGATGTAGAAATGGATATAAGAGGAAGAGATTTGATAGATGGTTTACCAAAAACAATTACAATCCATTCAAGTGAAATGTTAGAAGCTATGATTGAACCAGCTTTAATGATTGTTGATGCAGTTCATTCTGTATTAGAAAAAACACCACCAGAATTAGCAGCAGATATAAGTGATAGAGGAATTTATATGACAGGTGGAGGATGTTTGGTAGATGGTTTAGATAAATTACTTCAAGAAAAGACAGGAATAAATGTAATGATTGCTCAAGATACAGTATCATGTGTTGCTCTTGGAACAGGAAAAGCATTAGATAATTTAGATTCACTAAAATAGTATTAAATATATGTTAAAAAATTATCCAAAAACATTTATATAAATATAAAACACAAAGATATTGCATAAAAATTTTAGTAAGTATATAATATGTTATAAATAAAAAAAACGGAGGATTAAAAGTGAGAATATTAAGAGATTTTAAAGTTCCAGATTTTAAATTCCCTAAATTTAAAATGAAGGGATTATCTGATATAGAAGAAATGAATGTAGATTATGAATCATTAAAAAAAGATCAAGAAACAAAAAGCAAAAAAAATTTAAAACTATACGAAATAACAAAATATAAAACAGTAAAAGATATTTTTAATAGTTCAACAACAAAATATGCTGAAAATACCTTTATATTAGAAAAATTTAATAATAAAGAACCTTTTAAAGAAATTAAATATAAAGAATATAGAAGTGATGTAATATCTTTAGGAACAGCATTAAATGATTATTTAAAAATAAAAGATACACGTGTTGTAATAATAGGAGAAAACACATATCATTGGTATGTTTCATATATGGCATTATTGTGTGGAAGCGGAATTGCTGTACCAGTAGATAAAGAACTTCCTGAAAATGAAATTATAAATGTAATAAATAGAGCTAAAGCAACAGCTGTTATATATTCAACCAAGAAAAAAGAAGTTATTAAAAAAATAATAGATTCAAATTCAACAAATGTAAAGTATTTTATTCAAATGAATTCTGATGAAGAATTGAATAATAATACAGTTGGATTAGATTATTTGATTAAACAAGGAAATATATTAATCAATAGTGGAAACAATTCTTTTATGAACATAGAAATAGATCCAGAGGAATTTAAAGTGTTAATATTTACATCAGGAACAACATCAAATTCAAAAGGAGTAATGCTATGCAATAGAAATTTAGCACAAAATATTAATGCTGTATCTGCATATGTAAAATTGTATCCTACCGATAGATTGATGTCAATATTGCCATTACATCATACATATGAATCAACAATAGGATATTTATTACCACTAGCAACAGGTTCATCAATAAGTGTGTGTCAAGGCTTAAGATATATAGTGGCAGACTTACAAGAAACAAAACCAACAGCAATATTAACAGTACCATTACTAGTAGAAAACTTATACAAAAAAATAAATGCTAACATTAAGAAAAGTAAAAAAGATGGTATGGTTAATTCAATGATTCATATTACAAATGCATTAAAAGGTGTTGGAATCGATATAAAGCGTAAAGTTTTTAGTGAAATATATGAAAATTTAGGAGGAAATTTACGAATTATAGTTTCTGCAGCTGCACCAATTGATGCTAAAATAGGAAAATGGATTGAAGATATTGGAATAACATTTTTACAAGGTTATGGATTAACAGAAACTGCTCCAATAGCAGCA
Source organism: uncultured Clostridium sp. (assembly GCA_900557045.1). Classification (GTDB taxonomy): domain Bacteria; phylum Bacillota; class Clostridia; order TANB77; family CAG-508; genus CAG-492. The sequence goes on along the minus strand of USQY01000008.1, from coordinate 20,272 downwards.
TTGACACCAGAATATAAAACTAAAGTTGGTTCAGCAGGCAAAGCTGTAATATGTGCAGATATAAAAATAGATAATCCTAATGAAAAAGGAGAAGGTGAAATCTTAATAAAAAGTGAAACTTTAATGTTAGGATATTATGAAGATGAAGAAACAACAAAAGAAGTTATTAAAGATGGATATTTTCATTCAGGAGATATAGGATATTTAGATGATGAAGGATATTTATTTATAACAGGAAGATGCAAAAATGTTATAGTAACTCAAAACGGAAAAAATATATATCCAGAGGAAATAGAATTATTATTAGCAGATGTACCAGAAATAAAAGAGTCTATGGTTTATGGAAAACAAGACAAAGAAAAGAAAAATGAGAAGGAATTAGTTATAACTGCAAAAGTAATTCCAAACTATGAAGAAATAGAGAAGATACATGGAAAAAATCTTACAGATGAACAAATACATGACATGATTTGGGAAAAAATAAAAGAAGTAAATAGAAAATTAACATCATATAAAGCAATAAAAAGATTAGAAATCAAAAAAGGCGAATTTGAAAAAACAACAACAATGAAAATAAAACGTTATGTTGAAATACAAAAAGAGGGATAAAATAGACTTTTGTAACATTTTTGTAATAAAATTGACACAAAAAAGAAAAATAAATAATATTGTAGAAAACGGTAGAATGATGTATAATAATATTATTAAGAAATATACTTATGATAAAAGGAGGGAAATTTACAATGTCTAAGTCTGACATGGTAAACGTAAAAATGGTAATAACAGAAGAAAAAATCTTAGCAAATATAGAAAAAGTGCAAAAGATGATTAATCCAAATAGCAAAAAGCAAATTATACAGTTAGAAGAAGATAGCTATTTTAAGGACTTAATAGAATCAATAAAAACATATTTAATTGAATATCCAGAAAAAGATAATTTCCCTAAAGATGTATATGATGCAGCATATGAATTAGTTGAATTTGCAACATCACAATTTGAAGAAAATACTAAATTAATTGAAGATTTAATACGACAAAGAGAAAAAAATATATCGTTAGCCGTAACATTAAGAGAAACATTAGAAGCAGTAGAAAGTAAAGAACCAGAATGGAAAAGAAAAGTTCAAGAACTATCTGGAGATTTTTCAGAAGATATATTAGATACATTAGGTCAGATGGGAAGAGCCAAAAGCAATAAAACTCCAAACTATTTAGAAGCTTTAAAAATAATAAATACTAAAATCTCAAATCTTGAGTCAAATTTACACATAGAAATTGATATGGAAAGAATAGAAGATAGATCAAAAGCATTAAGTTATATTGGAATTGAAATTGCAGATGCATTAAAAGAAGTACCAGCACCACAAGAAAAAACTGAAGAAATAGAAATTGAACAAAACACTACAGAACCAAACACAAATACAGTTGAAGATATAGATGATAATACACAATATATAGAAGACACTAGAATAAACGTAAAACCATCTTTATGGGATAGAATAAAAAATATGAAACTTATAAGAAGTATAAGGTATGTTATGAAAATAAAGGTTGTTTTAGAATTACCTGCACTTCCAGAAGGAAAAGTCGAAGAACATCAACATTAATATATTAATTGGAATAACTATAGCATTTGAATTTTAAAATTAGTAAATGCTTGGCATATGATAAATAAATATGCTAAGCATTTTACTTCTGAAAAAATGAAAATGAATTATAAAAAGTAAAATATTTGAATATATAAAAAAATTAAATAAAAAATAAAAAAATTTAAAAAATTACTTGACAAGGTAATGCATTATAGTATATACTTACTATTGTTGAAACAAACACGCGCCCTTAGCTCAGTTGGTCAGAGCAACCGGCTCATAACCGGTTGGTCCTAGGTTCGAATCCTAGAGGGCGCACCAATTAAGAGTGAATAGTGAAGAATATACAATTTAATAAGTGCAAAAATATTTTTCACTATTCACTCTTAACAATTTAATATTTGGGTAGGTGGCCGAGTGGCTAAAGGCGGCAGACTGTGGTCTTTGGTTTTTCAAAAACCTAAACTTGCAGCTCATACAAGTGATTGTATGATGAAATCCGGGCTAATTCGGGGAACTCTTAACAGATAATGCTGATGACAATCCCGAGCTAGGAAAGAAATTTCCGAGTGTAGAGACTTTATACCTGGTATCTGGTCACAGATAAAGAGAAAGTCCAGACTACAAACATGAAATTGGTAGTGAAAACTATAGTAGTAAGAAATCTGTTCTCATACGAGTACGATGGTTCGAATCCATCCCTGCCCACCATAAAATACAAGTGCTCCTTGTGTTTTATTTTTTAAAGAATGTGCGAACAAAAGTTCAGAAAGGATAATGTATGCAATTTTCCACAAACAAACAAAAAGGAAATGCAGGATTAGGAATAGCAATAGCTTATTTTTCTGCCAATGGATATGTTGACATTTTAATAAATTGAAATATAATATAAACAAAAGAAGGTGATGATAATGAAAAAAGTAGTAAAGAAATTAGTAGTAATAATAATTGCAATTATAGTAACAATATGTACATATATATTTGCAAATGGATATATATTATACAAGCAAACAATTAAAGAAGTAAGCATATCAGATAAGGTAGAACAAATACGACAATCTGAGAAATTTGTTTCAATAAATGAAATTCCTGAAACATATAAAAATGCAGTCATAGCAGTAGAAGATCACAGATATAAAGAACATGGTGCTATAGATGTAATAGCAATAGGAAGAGCATTGGTGTCAAATGCAAAAAATAAAGAGCTGGTTGAAGGGGGAAGCACTATAACACAACAAGTTGCAAAAAATTTATATTTTATGGAAAATCTAAATGATTCAATTGATAGAAAAATAGCTGAAATATTAATAAGCATAAAATTAGAAAAAAGTTATTCAAAAGATGAAATTTTGGAATTATACATAAATGATATATATTACGGAGATGGATATTACTGTATAAAAGATGCATGTGAAGGTTATTTTAAAAAGTTACCATCTGAAATGAATTTATATGAATGTACATTATTAGCAGGAATTCCTAATGCCCCAAGTGTATATTCTCCAAATGTTAATCCAACATTATCTAAAAAAAGACAAGAGAAAGTTATAAAATCAATGGTGGAATATGGATATTTAACACAAGATGAGGCAGATGCAATCAATCTAAATGAGTATTATGAAAGATGAATAAAATAACAATAAATAAAGATAATAAAAGAAACAAATATTTACCTTTAATATTTGCTTCTTTAGTAAAGAAAAACAAGAGGTGTGTTTGATTATGAAAAATCAACAAAATGGTAGACAAGAGAAAAATGATAAGAATGATAAAATAGATATAAAAAAATTATATGGTAAAGAATGTATTTCAAATACAGAAGAATTTATTTCCAACATGAAATTGGATATTGAACATGGATTAAATGATAATCAAGTAGATGAAAATATTATTAAATATGGCAGAAATGAATTAAATAATGCCAAACCAAAAAAATGGTACCAATATTTCTTTAATAGCTTAATGAGTCCATTTAATTTAATATTAATCGGAATAATTTTAGTTCTAATTTATACAGATATAATCTTAACAACTCCACCAAATTACGCAAATATAATAGTTATAATTGTTTTAATTTTATTAAGTACATTGTTAGATTTTGTTGTTGTTTATAAATCTAATAAAGATGCAGCAAATTTGAAAAAACTTATAGCAACTACGGCTACAGTAATAAGAAATGGAAAACAAGTTAAATTACCAATAGAAAATTTAACAATAGGAGATATTGTTTTATTATCTGCAGGCGACCTTATTCCTGGCGATTTACGTTTGATAGAGTCTAATAATTTGCATGTTAGCCAATCATCACTAACAGGTGAGTCAGAAGCTATAGAAAAGTTTTCAAATACACAGTTAGAGTCAGAAGAGGATATAGAAAATATAACAGATTTAGATAATATTTGCTTTATGGGAACAAATGTAACAAGTGGTTCTGGAAAAGGTGTAATATTTAAAATTGCTAAAAATACTTATTTTGGAAAAATATCAAATACAATTACTTCAGGAAAGCCTAAAACTACATTTCAAAAAGGAACAGAAAATTTAAGTAAATTACTAATAAAATTCATGTTAATTATGATACCAATAACATTTGCACTAAACGCAAATAAGCACGATATATTAATAGCATTTACGTTTTCTGTTGCAATTGCAATAGGCATAACACCTTTATTGTTACCAGTTATTTTGTCATCAAGTTTAGGCAAAGGTGCTATTAGAATGTCTAAGAAAAAAACAATTGTAAAAAGATTAGACAGTATTCAAAGTTTTGGCGCTATGAATATTTTATGTACAGATAAAACAGGAACATTAACACAAGATAATATAGTACTAGAAAAATATTTAGATGTATACGGAAAAGAAGATATAAAAGTATTAAATTATGTATATTTAAATGCAGTTTTTCAAACAGGTTTAAAAGGTAGTATTGATGAAGCTGTTTTAAAAATGGCATCAAAAGAAAACATTGAAAATATAAAAGATGAATATATAAAAATAAATGAAATCCCATTTGATTTTGTTAGAAGATGTTTATCAGTAATTATCTCAAATAATAGTGGATTACAAATAATTACTAAAGGTGCAATAGAAGAAATATTAAATATGTGTACAACAGCTGAAGATAATGGAAAAACTATTCCAATTACTAATCAATTAAAAAATAATATTAAAAATATATCAAAAACTCTTAATCAAGGAGGAATGAGAGTTATAGGAGTTTGTACTAAAACACTAGATTCTGCTACAGTAGAATTTTCACAAAAAGATGAATCAAATATGACTTTTATAGGATTTGTGGGATTTTTGGACCCACCAAAAGAATCTGCAAAGCAATCAATTTCAAGATTAAATGATGCAGGAATTAGAGTTATTGTTTTAACTGGTGATAATGAATATGTTACAAAAAATATTTGTGAAAGGGTTGGAATAAATACAAAAAGAATTGTTTCAGGGAGTAATTTGGATACAATGGAAGATTCAGCAGTATTAAGACTCTTAAGAAATACAAACATTTTCGTAAAATTATCACCTATTCAAAAAGCTAGAATTATAAGGTTGCTAAAGGAAAGTGGAAATATAGTAGGATATATGGGTGACGGAATAAATGATAGTCCTTCTCTTGTAAATTCTGAAGTTGGTATTTCAGTAGATACAGCTGTTGATATTGCAAAAGAAACAGCAGATATTATATTACTTGAAAAAGATTTAAATGTTTTAGTTGACGGTGTTATGGAAGGAAGAAAGACTTTTGGTAATTTAATGAAATATATAAAACTTGCTGTTAGTTTTAATTTTGGAGAAGTATTATCAGTAGTAATTGCAAGTGTATTTTTGCCGTTTTTTCCAATTACTCCAATTCAATTATTAGTGCAAAGTTTATTATATGATTGTGGACAATTGTCAATTCCTTTAGATAATGTTGATAAAGAGTATTTAAAAAAACCTAAGAAATGGAATTTACAGAGTATACAGAGATTTATGTTGTATATGGGACCTACTAGTTCAATTTTTGACTTATTAGTTTTTGGAATTTTATGGTTTGGGTTTAAATTGCGTGAAAATGATGTAGCATTATTTCAAACAATTTGGTTTTCATATGGAATAGTATCTAATTTAGTTGGACTTCATGTTATAAGAACTGCTAAAATTCCTTTAGTACAAAGTCATGCTTCTAAATATGTATATATAAGTTCTTTAATTTTAAGTATAGTTGCATTGATTGTACCTTTTACAGTTATTGGCAAATTTATAGGTCTTGTGGCTTTGCCATTCAAATATATTATTTTAATAATAGTAGTGCCTTTATTGTATTGCTTTGTGGCTTTAGGTGTAAAAAAGGTATATGTTAAGAAATATGGGGATTGGATTTAAATTTTTTCGATTGAAATATTAGTAGTGAAAGAGAAAATGTTAATTTTAAAAATACAAATACTAGTGTAAAATTTTAAAAAGCGTTGACAAAAAACATATATTAATAGATAATAATAATATAAAAATGAGAGAATTTAGCATATGAAAAAATAGTAAGTTACCAAAGAAAAGAAGGAGGAAATGTAGTAAAATGTACGTTTTTAATAAAATAACTGTAACACCACAATTACCAGAAAGAATAAAAGGACTTTCAACAATTGCAAATAATTTATGGTGGTCTTGGAATTCGGAATTTTTAAGATTATTTAAGGAAATAGATATAGATTTATGGGAAAGAGTAGAAAAAAATCCTGTTAAATTTTTAAGATTAGTTTCTCAAGATAAACTAAATGAAATTTTGCAAAATAGTGAATTTTTAAAAAAGTATGATGAATTATTAGAAAACCATGCAAATTATATGTCAAGTAAAAATACATGGTTTTCAAAAAAATATCCTAATAATAAAAATGATTTAATTGCATATTTTTCTGCTGAATATGGTCTAGATGAAATAATGCAGATATATTCAGGTGGTCTTGGTATTTTATCAGGTGACCATTTGAAATCTGCAAGTGATTTAGGTATTCCATTAGTTGCAGTAGGATTATTATACAAAAATGGATATTTTCACCAAAAAATTAATGCTTATGGTGAGCAAGAAACAGAATTTAAAAACATAGATGTTTCAAATCTTCCGATAACAGAAGTAAAAGATGCCAAAAAAGATAATATTTTGGTAAGTGTTAATATGCCAAAAGGTACTTTGTATTTGAAAATTTGGCAAGTTAATGTTGGAAGAGTAAAATTATATTTATTAGATTCAGATGTTGAGGAGAATATTGAAGAATATAGAGGAATTACATCAACTTTATATGGAGGAAATCAAGAAACGAGAATTCAACAAGAGATAGTTTTGGGAATGGGTGGAGTAAAAGTTTTAAAGATATTAGGGTTAAATCCAACAATTTATCATATGAATGAAGGACATTCATCTTTCCTAATATTAGAATTAATAAATCAAATTATGCAAGAAAAAAAGGTGTCTTTTAATATTGCAAAAGATATTGTATCTTCAAAAACAGTATTTACAACACATACACCAGTTCCAGCTGGAAATGATATATTTCCATTAAGTCTTGTAGAAACATATTTTGATGGAATATGGGAAAAATATGGAATTTCAAAAAATGAATTTTTAAAAATGGGAATGGCACCTAATTCAGAAGTTGAAAATTCAGAATTTAATATGGGTATACTAGCATTAAAAGTTGCAGGAAAGAAAAATGGTGTAAGTAAGCTTCATGGAGCAGTTTCAAGAGAATTGTTTGCAGAAGTTTGGCCTAATATAATAGCACATGAATCACCTATAACATATGTTACTAATGGTATTCATACATGTAGTTGGCTTGCTCCAAATCTGAAAAAATTATATAATAAGTATCTAATTCCGTTTTGGCAAGATATGATTTATGATGATAATGTATGGAAAAATGTAAAAAATATTCCAGATAAAGATTTATGGGATGCTCATATAGATAGAAAAAGAAAATTGTTAGCATTAGTAAAAGATAATACAGCTGAAAGATTAAAAAGAAATGGATATACATATGACCAAATTGCAAAAATTGTTTCAGGATTAAATCCAAATGCTTTGACTATAGGATTTGCAAGAAGATTTGCTACATATAAAAGAGCTACATTAATATTTAGAGATTTAGAAAGAATTACTCAAATATTAAATGATAAAAATAGACCAGTTCAATTAATTTTTGCAGGAAAAGCACATCCGGCAGATAAAGAAGGACAAGAACTAATAAAATTTATACATGAAATATCAATGAAACCACAGTTTAAAGGAAAAGTTTTCTTATTAGAAGATTATAGTATAGGAATGTCTAGATATTTAATAAGTGGTGTTGATGTGTGGTTAAATAATCCAAGACGTCCAATGGAAGCATCTGGAACAAGTGGACAAAAAGCTTCTGTAAATGGTGTAATAAACTTTAGTATTTTAGATGGATGGTGGGCAGAAGGATATAATGCAAATAATGGTTGGAAAATAGGAACTAATGCTGACTATGATAATTATGAAATACAAGATAATGATGATAGCGAAAGTATTTACAATACTTTAGAAAAAAAGATTATACCAAGTTATTATAATCAAAATGACAAAGGATTCTCAAACAGTTGGGTAAATATGATGAAAGAATCTATAATTACTACAGGTGGAAAATTTAGTACAGCCAGAATGTTAGTAGACTATGTTCAGAAATTATATATGCCATTGTGTAACTTAACAAATAAATATTATTCAAATTTGGCAGATGTTACTGAATTTAATGAATGGAAAAGAAAAATAAATGAAAGTTTTGACAAAATTGTAATAACGCAGGAGGATACTAATGCAGATAATGAAACAATTGACGCAGGAAAATCAATTAAAGTTAGATGCAAAGTGAAACTACCAAATATTTCTGTAGACAAAATTCAAGTTCAGGTTTATTATGGTCAAATTGAAGATACAGGAGTTGTAAGCAATGCAGTAGTAATACCAATGAAACTAATTGAATCAGATGAGGAAAATAGAACTTATAGATTTGAAACAGATGTGGAATTAACAACAGGTGGAAATTATGGATATACTTTTAGAGTTATGCCAAAACATGAGATGATTTTGGATGCGGAAAATTTGGATTTAGTTAAATGGATTGAGAAATAATATTAATTTAAAAGCTGTGAGTTGTATTAAACTTCACAGCTTTTATTAGTTGGCAAAATAAAACATATAAAAAATGTTTTTTTTGCTCACCGCTTTTTTATGTCAAATTCAAGTTTGAATTATGAATAAAGTAAAAAATTAGATGCAATTTTGTAAAGAGTTTATAATGCAAAAAAATGTCGAAAAATCCTTGTAAATTCAATAAAACAATGATATAATAAATCTCGTTGATAAAAAATATATGTAACTAAAAAACATAGTTATATATATATTAGTAATGGGAGGAATTTATATGAAAAGAACAAAAATTGTATGTACTATTGGTCCAGCAACAGCAAACAAAGAGATATTAAAAAGAATGATGAAAGCAGGAATGAATGTAGGAAGATTTAATTTTTCACATGGTTCATTTGAAGATCAAGAAAAATACTTTACACCATTTATAGAAGCCAGAAAAGAATTAGGATTACCTGTTGCAACATTATTAGATACACAAGGTCCAGAAATAAGAACTGGGAAATTAATAGAAAATCCAGTAGTATTAAATGCAGAAGAAGAATTTACATTAGTAAACGAAGAGATAGTAGGAGATTCAACTAAAGTTTCAGTTACATATAAAGATTTATATAAAGATGTAAAACCAGGAACAACAATATTGATAGATGATGGGAAAATAGAAATAGAAGTAATTAGAATAGAAGGAAAAGATGTTGTTTGTAAAGTAATGAATGGTGGAGAACTAGGAAATAGAAAAAGTATTAATATCCCTGGAACACATATTAATTTACCAGCATTAAAAGAAAAAGATATAAATGATTTAATAGAAGGATGTAAACACGATTTTGATTACATAGCTGCTTCATTTATAAGAAGTGCAGATGATGTTTTAGCAATACGTAAAGTATTAAAAGAAAATGGTGGAGAAAACATCAAAATTATATCAAAAATTGAAAGCCAAGAAGGTATAGATAATTTTGATTCTATTCTAGAAGTATCAGATGGAATTATGGTCGCACGTGGAGATATGGGTGTTGAAATACCAATGGAACAAGTGCCTATAGTACAAAAAGAACTTATAAAAAAATGTAATAAAGCAGGAAAAATAGTTATAACAGCAACACAAATGTTAGAATCAATGACAAGCAATCCACGTCCAACAAGAGCTGAAGTTTCAGATGTTGCAAATGCTATATTTGATATAACAGGTGCAATAATGTTATCAGGAGAAAGTGCTATGGGAAAATATCCAGTAGTATGTGTTGAAACAATGAGTAAGATTGCTGTAGCAACAGAAAATGATATTAATTATGAAAAAAGATTAGGTTTAAGAAATTCAGACTATGAATATGAGAATTATGAATTCTATTTAGACAGTGCTATATGTACAACAGCAAAGAAAATGAATGCTAAATGTATATTTGCTTATACAGAAGCTGGTGATACACCACGTTTATTATCAAGTTTTATGCCATGTTGTCCAATAATTGCTGTAACAAAAAATGAAAAAACATTTAGACAATTAGCTTTAGTTAATAATGTAACTCCAATTTTAGTTACAGATACATCAAATGCACAAGATACAATACTTAAAGGAATCGAAATAGCAAAACAAAAAGGTTATATTACAAATGGAGATACTGTAGCTATTGCAGGTGGAGAAAAAGCTTTAGTTAATTATAATTCTAGTGATATGAACAGAACTATTGGTGGAGTTGTAAGAGTATAATTTTTGAATAAATCTTGCGAATTGCTTTGCAAATTAACTTAGATTAACTGTAGAATATAATTTTCAAACTAACTTTACAGAAGAAAAAAATCAAAACAATATTTTTTCTTCATGCAAAGTTAGTTTTTTGTTAAAATGTTTTTTTGCTAAAATGATTTTTGTTAATAAACTGTATTATGAATTTTGAAAGGAGTAAATTGTATGAAATATTTAAAAAACACAATATTATTTTCTTTAATGATAATATATGAAGAAATATTATTTTCATATTTTATATTTAATGATATTTCAAATATTTTTTACAAAATAATATTTTCTGTAATATTTGCTATTATACTAAGTTTGATAATAAATAGTGTTCCTAAAAAAGTTTCAAATGTTTTGAAAAACATAACAGTATTTATTATTGCATTTATTTTTTTAGCACAATTTGTATATTATCAAATATATAAATCAATAATTTCTTTTTACTCTTTTTCAAATGGTGGACAAGTTTTACAATTTTGGCAAACAATTTTAAATGTTATAAAAAATAATTTTAATAAAATAGCATTATTATTATATCCAATTGTAGTAAGGATTGGAGCCATAAGAGCAGGAAAATTAATTAAAGGAAAGTTTGTTATTAGAATAGTTAATGCAAAGGAAAAGCTAGAAGAATTAGAAAAATTAGTTGAAACAGAAAAAAATAAAGACAAAATAAACACTGCTAATAATACAAAAACATCAAATGATAATAATGAGCCAATACTAAGTTTAACTATTATAAGAAAGCCTAAAAAAGTTTCTAAATTTAAATTAAAACTGATGAAAATAACAAGTAAATTAAAACCAAAAGTAAAAGCAATATTGATAATTGTAGTATTACATATAGTCGCATTATCAGCAATGAGTTTAGAAGATATTTCAGAAGAAAATAGTGAGATATATTCTACAATAAATTTATACACAAAATCACATGTTCCAACACTTATGGCAGATAAATTTGGTGTTTTAACAACAATGAGGTTAGATTTGCAGAGATTAATTACAAATTATACAGATAATACAATTCTTACAATTAGTAACAATTTTAAAGAAATAGAAACTGAAAAAATTCCAGAATATAATATGATAGATATAAATTGGAATAATTTAATAGAAAGTGAATCTAATGCAACTATAAAACAAATGCATGAATATTTCTCAGTTCAACAACCAACACAAAAAAATGAGTACACAGGAATGTTTAAAGGAAAAAATGTTGTAGTATTTGTTGCAGAAGCCTTTAATGAAGTTGCAATTGATGAAAAATTAACACCAACATTATATAAATTGTATTCACAAGGATTTCAATTTGACAATTTCTATACACCATTATTCCCAGTAAGTACGGCAGATGGAGAATATATAACAGATACTTCATTAATTCCAAAAGAAAATGTTTGGAGTATATCTAAAGTTTCAAACAATTATATGCCATATTCATATGCAAATGTGTTTGAAAAATATACATCACATGCATATCATGATCATTCAGCAACTTACTATGATAGAGATAATTATTTAAAAGGAATGGGGTATGATTCATATTTAGCAAGAGGAACAGGACTTGAGCAAAGAATGGATTGTAGTCATTGGCCAAATTCAGATCTAGATATGATAAATGCAACAGTTGATGATTATATAAATGATCCCCATTTTTTAGCATATTATATGACTGTTAGTGGACATTTAGAGTATAATACAGGCGGAAATTACATAGCAAACAAAAACTGGGATTTAGTAAAGGATTTGCCATATTCTAACAAAGCTAAATGTTATATGGCAACACAAATGGAATTAGATAAAGCAATAGAGGCTTTAATTAGAAAATTGGAAGAAAAAGGAAGATTAGAAGATACTGTTATAATAATTAGTGGAGACCATTATCCATATGGCTTATCTTTAGATGAATTAAATGAATTATCTGACTATCAAAAAGATGATAATTTTGAAAAACATAGAATGCCATTCTTAATATGGAATTCTGGTATGAGTAATCCTATTAAAGTTGATAAAGTTGGATGTAGCTTAGATGTTTTACCAACAGTTTTGAATTTGTTCGGAATAGAATTTGATTCAAGACTATTAATGGGAACAGATTTACTTTCAAATTCTGAAGGATTAGTTATATTTTCAAATAGAAGTTTTATAACTGAAAAGGGAAGGTATAATTCATTAACTAAAACATTTCAAAAGAATGAAAATACTAAAGAAAGTGATGAATTTAATACTGAAGAATATGTAGATAATATTTCTAAAATTATTTTTAATAAGTATCAAATGTCAAGATTAATTTTGGAAAATGATTATTATAAAGTTTTATTTGAGAAGAGTGAAAATTAATTATATTAAATAAAAAAGTTGGAACAGAAGTAGGTATCTTTTCCAACTTTTTTATTTTGATTAATTCATATTGCAACTGCAATTAGAATTCATAGAGTTAGTATTTAAAACATTAGTATTCATATTAGTCATAGTGTTAATTGTATTCATATTATTCATCATATTACAACCACAATTTGCATTTGTACTTAATAAATTATTACAACCACAATTGTTTTCAGACTCGTCTAAAACTTCACTTTTCATACATTTGCAAGGATCATTATCACAGAATTTATTTGCAGTATAAAATTTCTTTTGAGCTAATTTATCTTGAACATTTCTTAAAGCTTCACCAAATCTTTGGAAGTGAACAACTTCTCTTTCTCTTAAGAAACGAAGTGGATCAATTACATCTGGGCTATCAGCACATAAATCTATTAATTTCTCATAAGTTGCTCTTGCTTTTTGCTCTGCGGCTAAATCTTCTTGTAAATCTGCTATTGGGTCACCTTTTACAGCTAAAACTGATGCTGTAAATGGCATTCCTGATGCTGATTGTGGATATACACCCCAACCATGGTCTGTATAATAATCACCTAAACCAGCCCTTTTCAATTCTTCAGGGCATACTCCATCTGTTAATTGGTGAACTATAGTTCCAACCATTTCTAAATGGGCTAATTCTTCTGTACCTATATCATTTAAAATAGCTTTAGCTTTTTCATCAGGCATACCAAATCTCTGAGATAAATATCTAAGTGAAGCTGCAAGTTCACCATCAGGACCACCATATTGACTAATTATAAACTTAGCTAATTGAGGATTTTTACATTTAATTTTTATAGGATATTCTAATACTTTATTATAAGTCCACATATTAATTACACTCTCCTTCCCAAGGCCAAGGTTCTTCTAGCCATCTCCATTTTCTACAAGGGAACATTATACTTAATGGTCCATACATTCTTTGATATTGATCTTCTAATACTTTAAATCTTTTAGTATATTCATTATGCAAGCAAAGAGCTTTTTCATCATCTGGATGAGTATCCAAATATAAACCAAGTTCAATTATAGCAAATCTATAGCATTTTAATTGCTCTAATAATTCTTCTCTAGTAGGCTCAGTTACTGTATTATTACAATTTTTTAAATCAAATTCATATTTACAAGTACATGCACATTGAGGTTTTTTGTTTCCACAACCACATGAGCAGATTTCATTACAGTCTTTACAGTCCATTAATAATTACACCCCTTTCCAATTTCATTAGTAGCCTTTATAAATTCAATTTCTTCAATACTTTGACAAGGAACATAAGGACTTACTAATTCAGGGAATATAGTTCCCATTTTTAATCCAACACAAGGCTTAAATGTTTTATCCATAAATTGAAATGGAACATAGCTTTGAGCTAAAACAGCATTATCTGGGAATACTTGCATTCCTTGATTAAATCCACAACCACATTCATCTTCATCAAAATTAGATAATGTAGCATAATCATCACAAGTATTTTCTAATACATCTTCAGAAATATTCAAATTGTTGTTATTACAAGCATTTCCTGCTTTACAACAACATTTATTACATCTTCTACTATACATTACTTTTTCCTCCTTTTTTTAATGTATAATACATAATATGATATTTTTTTTATTTTGCTACATTGTTTAGTAAAAGAAGAAAAGGTAAATGATTTTTATTGAAAAATCAATAAATGTCAATGAAATCATTAAAAATCAATACCTTATGTTTGCTTTTAAAATATATGCTTTTTCTTATTTGAATAATTTAATTTTTAAAAGGAAAAAATATATTATAAAAGGAGGAAAAAATATGTTTTTACCAAAACAAGTATTTTATGAAAAAGATGTTGAACAATATGAATTAGGCAAAAAATTGTTAAAACAGTATAAAGATAATAATGTTCCATGTATAGAAATAGAAAATCATAATAATATAGAAGAAATGCGCAAAAAAGAAAATTCTGAATTTAGAAATATGAAACAAAATATAATATTAGGGGTTCGAAAAACACATAAATTTGTTGAAAACCATAAAATATCAGATTATTTAGTTCCATATACATCATCAGGTTGTATAGCTATGTGTTTATATTGTTATTTAGTTTGTAACTTTAATAAATGCTCATATTTAAGATTATTTGTGAATAGAGAAGAGATGTTAGAAAAAATTATTAAAACTGCAAATAAATCTGAAAGAGAATTAGTTTTTGAAATAGGAAGTAATAGTGATTTAGTATTAGAAAATACAATAACTGGAAACTTAGTTTGGACAATAGAAAATTTCGTCGAAAAAGCAGAAAAGGGAAAAATAACTTTTCCAACAAAATTTGATATGGTTGATCCGATTTTAAATTTAAATCATAAAGGAAAAATTATAGTAAGAATGAGTGTAAATCCACAAGAAATAATACGTGAAATTGAAATAGGAACTTCACCATTAAAAAATAGGGTAGAAGCAATTAACAAATTAAAAAAGGCAGGGTATCCAGTTGGAATTCTAATTGCACCAGTCGTATTAGTAGAAAATTGGAGAGAAAAATATGAAGAATTAGTTAAATATTTATATGATAATTTAAGCGATGAAGTAAAAAAAGATGTATTTTTTGAAATTATTTTTATGACATATAGTTATATTCATAAAGTTATAAATGAAGAGGCTTTTCCTAATTCTATTAATCTGTATAATAAAGATATTATGACAGTGCGTGGAAGGGGAAAATATATGTATAGAAAAGAAGTTAAGGAAGAAGGAGAAAAATTTTTTAAAGAAATTCTTGGAAAGTATTTTGCTGATAATACGATAGTGTATATAGTTTAAAAATCTCCAATAGGCCTTTCGAACAATTAGTCTAATTACTTGTTAAAATTATAATAATATGAGATAATCTCAATATATTAAACAAAAGGAGATTTATAATTAATATGAATGAAAAAAATAATGTGATGAAAAACAGAATTACAAAATCTAAAAAAAGTAAAATATTATATAATTCAACAAGGTTTGAAAATATAAGAGATATAATCTCGAACTCAGTAAAACTATATCCTAATAATGTTGCTTTTATAGTAAAACATAAATCTGAAGAGAAGAAATCAAAAGAAGTAACTTATCAAAATATAACATATACTGATTTTCAAAATGATATAAATCAATTAGGAGCGGGATTACAAAAATTAGGATATACAAATAAAAGGGTAGCAGTAATAGGAAAAAATAGTTATGAATGGGCTATTACTTATTATTCTGTTATTAATGGATTAGGTGTAATAATTCCATTAGATAAAGGACTTCCAGAAAATGAAATTGAGTCTTTATTATTAAGAAGTAAGGCTGATTTAATAGTGTTTGATAAATCTTATGAATATTCAATTAATAAATTTTTAGAAAATAAATCAACAAGCTTAAAAGATGCAATTTGTATGGAAAAGTCTAAATATGAAAAATTTAAAACTTTAGATGAAGTGAAAAAAATTGGAAAAGAAGAATTAGAAAAGGGTAATACAAGTTATTTAGATTTAGAAATAGATAATAAAAAAATGGCAACAATAATTTATACATCAGGAACAACTTCATTATCAAAAGCAGTAATGCTTTCACATTATAATATAGCAAGTAATATATATAGTATGCAATGCGTTGAAAAAATGTATCCTACAGATGTGAATATGGCTTTTTTACCATTTCATCATACATTTGGTTCAACTGGGTTATTGTTTTTCCTATCATTTGGTGCAACTAATGTATTTTGTGATGGATTAAGGCATATACAAGAAAATTTGAAAGAATATAAAGTTTCTGTTTTTGTTTGTGTACCATTATTGATAGAATCAATGTATAAAAAAATAATGTTACAAATTGAAAAACAAGGGAAAACTAAAACTGTTGAAAAAGCTATAAAAATAAGTAGATTTTTATTAAAATTTGGTATTGATATTAGAAGAAAACTTTTCAAAGAAATTATAAATAATTTAGGTGGAAATTTAAGATTTATAATAAGTGGTGCATCTGCAATAGATAAGAAAGTAGCACAAGGATTTAATGATATGGGGATTTTAACTGTTCAAGGATATGGTTTAACAGAAACATCTCCAGTATTAAGTGCAGAAAATATAAAGGCAATTAAATATGGTTCTATAGGCTTAGCATTAGAAGATATTGAGATAAGAATAGATAACCCAAATGAAGATGGAATAGGTGAATTAGTTGCAAAGGGACCAAATGTAATGTTAGGGTATTATGATAATGAAGAAGCTACTAAGGAAGTTTTAGAAAATGGTTGGTTTCATACAGGAGATTTAGGATATATTGATAAAGATGGGTTTATTTTTATAACTGGTAGAAAGAAAAATGTTATAGTTTTAAAAAATGGAAAAAATGTGTATCCAGAGGAATTAGAAGTTTTAATAAATAATTTACCTTATGTAGCAGAAAGCATGGTATTTGGAATGCCTAAAGATGATGATTTAGTGGTTTCTGTAAAAATAGTTTATGATGAAAAATTTGTTGAGCAAAAATTTGGCAAAATTAGTGAAGATGAGTTATATAATATTATTTGGAATGATATTAAAGAAATTAATAATGGATTAACTAATTATAAACATATTAAAAACTTGATTATTACAGATGAGCCAATGATTAAAACTACAACTGCGAAAGTCAAGAGATTTGAGGAAATGAAAAAGATAGGTAATGATAATTAGTATAACAAAATGTAAAAGCAATAATTGGAAAAATAGAAATTGAATAATATATTAATGAATATTAAAAAAATAATATAAAAAGTGTAGTTTGATAAAGTTGGATATATCAAACTACACATTTTTATAGAAAAAATATATAAGTAAATATTATAATTTATAATTAATCTAAGTTTTCTAATATTTTAGGTAACATTTGTTTCTTTCTAGAAACAACATTTTCCAATAAAGCTGTGTTGTCGTTAAGAGTAACACCATAAGCTTTTTCAACTATTCCTGAATCATTTCCTAAAGAAATGATTTTAGAATTAGAATTTAGAATATCTGTAGCAGCAAATACATATAAATCTAAGTTTTCATTTTTAATTTCATTGCTAATGGCAGCTTCAAAATATACTTTATTTTTAAATACACTGTCTAAATCTGCAGTGTTTACTTGAGCAATTTTAAATTTTTTTCCACCTTTTTCAAATAATTTACTATCTATATTAATAACTTGTTCTGGTGTATAATCACTTAAATCTGTTCCTGCTTTTAATAAAGCTGTACCATAAATTTCACAATCAACATCAGCAATTTTAGCTAATTTTTCAGCTATTGCTTTATCTTCAGGAGTACATGTTGGTGATTTGAATAATAATGTGTCTGAAATAATAGCACTAAGCATCATTGTTGCAATATTTTTTGTAATTTCTACATCATATTCTTTGTACATTTTATATAATACAGTTGCTGTACATCCAACAGGTTCAGCTCTATAATATAATTGATATGGAGCAATAAAATTCATTGTGTGGTGGTCTACAACTTTTTGAATATTAGCATTTGCTAAGTTATTAGCACTTTGTGTTGATTCATTGTGGTCTACTAATATTACATTTTGACCATCTTCAATATCTGATATAAATTCTGGTTCTTCAATTCCTAAATATTTGAAAACATATTCTGTTTCTTTGTTTATATTTCCAAGGCGAACTGCAACTGCCTTATTTCCTAATTGATTTTCTAAATTAGCCATTACCATAGATGACATAATTGAGTCTGTGTCTGGATTTTTATGTCCAAATACATAAGTTTTGTTCATTATATTTTCCATTTTAATCTCTCCTTTAATTTAAGAAGAATGAAAATCTTTTGTTTTTCATTCCTTTGGTTTATTTATATTTTTTTATTTGTTTTGTTATGACTCTTTTATTGTAGCATATTTTGGAAAAATAGTCAATAGTTTACATAAACTAACTGATATGTGAAAAAGTACGTCAAGTAAAAAGTTAAGTGCAAATTGTAAAGTAAACGCAATTTGTAGTGATACTAAATTGAAAGCGTCTTGATTTTAATATAGAGATGTTGTATAATGTAACATAAATAGCTAAAAGCTTAAATAACAATATAAAAAGGAGGAATCTTAATGAAAATTTACAATTCATTAACAAAGAAAAAAGAAGAATTTGTACCAATAGAAAAGGATAATGTAAAAATGTATGCATGTGGAATTACAGTATATGATGATTCACATATTGGTCATGCAAGAGCATCAGTTACATATGATATGGTATGTTGTTATTTAAGATTTTTAGGATATAAAGTAAAATATGTTAGAAATTATACAGATGTTGATGACAAAATAATAGCAAGGGCAAATGCTTTAAATATGAATGCTTTAGATTATTCAGAAGATAGAATTAAAGCAGCTGAAGATGTATTCAAAAAACTTGGGGCAGATTTTCCAGATGTAAAATGTAAGGCATCAGAAAACATTGAAAATATAATAGACTTTGTAAGCAAATTAATTGAAAAAGGGTATGCATATCCAACTGAAAAAGGTGATGTATATTATAGTGTTAAAAAATTTAAAGATTATGGAAAATTGTCAAATATAAATACAGAAGACTTATTAAATGGTGTAAGAAAAGATGTTGAAGAAGGGAAAAAAGATCCATTAGATTTTGCAGTATGGAAATCTGCAAAACCAGGAGAAATTTCATGGAAATCACCTTGGGGAAATGGAAGACCAGGATGGCATATTGAATGTTCATGCATGGTTTTGCATAATTTAGGGGAGACAATAGATATTCATGGCGGAGGAAAAGATTTAATATTCCCACATCATGAAAATGAAATTGCACAAAGTGAAGCTTTAACAGGAAAACCACTTGCAAATTATTGGATGCATAATGGATTAATTAAAATAAATGGTCAAAAAATGAGTAAATCTCTTGGAAACTCATTAACAATAAAACATGCTTTAGAATTATATAATCCAGAAGTAATAAGATATGCAATTGTTTCAAAAAATTATTCATCTGATATAGATTTAGGAGAATCAGAATTTGCTATGGCTGAAAAGCATCTATATTATTTTTATAATACTATAAATGCAATAAACAAATTTCTTGAAGAAAACACTAAAATGAAAGAAGTACCAAATGAAGTAGCAGATGAAATAGAAAACAAGTTTAAACAAGCTATGGATGATGACTTTAACACACCTGTTGCTATTGCAAATTTATTTACAGATTTTAAATATGTCAATAATCTATTAAAAAATAATAAAATTGAAATAGATGAAAAAGCATATATTTTAAATAAAATTAAAAATGAAATTGTAAGATGTTATAATGTTATTGGAATATTTAAAGAAGATGCTAACGAATTAATTGAGGATTTGAAGAGCAAATATATTAATAAATTAGATTTAAAAGTTGAGGATATAGAACAAGAAATTATTAATAGGGCTGTTGCAAAATC
>USQY01000007.1 GCA_900557045.1 uncultured Clostridium sp. | reverse complement strand
TTTATATAAAAAATATAGAATAATAAATTCTATAAAAATAATCAATACAAAATAAGGAAATATTTATGAAAAATAAAAAGATAATATATTATAAAGATGAATTAAATGATGAATTTTCAACTGCAAAAATAACACCCAAATTAATAGATGGAAACTATAAATATAAACACAATAAATTATGGGATATATGCTCATTTGTTTTTCAGAATATACTAAGCATGCCTATAAAAATAGGATATACAAAAACAAAATTCAAGATAAAATATATTGGAAAAGAAAAATTAAAACAATACAAAGATAAGGGATACTTTGTGTATGTAAATCATACTCAAGCTTTTGGGGATACACATATACCAAGTATCCCAATTTATCCTAAAAGAAATTTTTTTATAGTAAATCCTGAAAACATTTCAATCAAGCCTTTTGGAGCAATAATAGAAATGCTAGGAGCTATACCAGTTCCAGGAAATAAAAATGCTGCAAAAAATTTTTTAGATACAATTAAAGAAAAAATTCAAAAAAAATACGCAATTACAATATACCCAGAAGCACACATCTGGCCATATTACACAAAAATTAGACCATTTAAATCTACATCATTTAAATATCCTATTCAATTAAATACACCAACATTCTGTATGACTAACACATATCAATCATACGGAAAAAACAAAAATAAAGTACGAATAGTCACATATATAGATGGTCCATTTTATTCAAATCCAAATTTAAATATTAGTGAACAAAAAGAAGAATTACGAAATAAAGTCCATGCCTGCATGACCAAAAGAAGCCAAAACAGCAACATACAACTTATCACCTACAAACCAGCAAATTAAACTCAACCCAAACCAAGCACCAAACCACCCCAACCACACTCGGAGAAAGAAATTTGTTACTTTTGAAAAAACAAAGCTCCGACCTGAGCCCCTAAACATTCAACTCCAGTCATTATCGTAACAAGTTCACCCAACCCAGCACGCACTCTACCGCGTTTGAAGGAGTTTGTTTTTTCAAAAGTAACAAATTTTTTCTCTCGGTGATCCCCCATAAACAACATGCTAACCCACCTTTTCAATTACCCAACAAAAAACTACATAATACTAAGTATTTTACCTACTCTACATTAAAAATATTGAATAGTCACATTAACTTAAAATATCAAAAAATGTCGAAAAAAGCTTGCAAATTACTATAAAAAGTTATAGAATAATTTTCGGGTGTAGAATATGAATAAAAAAAATAGCAAAATTGAACTAAATACAGTTTTCAAAAGAGCATGTCACATGTTCTTATTTCCTATTTTTTCAATTTATATTTTATATTCACCATTAAAACACTAAATAATATTTATTTAGTGTTTTATTTTGCCCAAAACATTAGGATTAACAAAATAAAAGGAGGAAGTTATGAAACAAAAAAAGATGATTTTAGATGTCAATGAAAAACCAGGAATAGCAAAATGGATTATTCTTGCTTTTCAACATGTTTTCGCGATGTTTGGAGCAACAGTATTAGTACCATTATTGGTAAATCAAAGTGCAGGTACAGAGGTATTATCAACAGGAGTAGCATTACTTTCATCAGGAATAGGAACTTTAATCTACATTTTATGTACCAAAGGCAAATCACCAGTATATTTAGGAAGCTCTTTTGCTTTCATATCACCACTTATAACATCATATGTATTAGGTGGAATGAGTGGAGCAATGACAGGAATAATGGTAGTTGGTTTAATTTATATTATTGTAGCAACTATTATTCATTTTACTGGTAAAAAATGGATAAATAAATTATTGCCACCAGTAGTAATAGGTCCTATGATTATGATTATAGGTTTAAGTTTAGCATCAACAGCTGTAAAAAATATAGGTTTGGCCTCAGAATCAATGGATTGGAAAGTAATTTCGGTTGCAGCATTTACTTTTTTAGTAACTGTAATATGTGCAGTTAGAGGAAAAGGATTTTTGAAAATAATACCTTTTCTAATAGGAATTACATCTGGTTATGTATTATCAATATGTCTAGGAATGGTTGATTTTACAGCAGTTAAGGAAACATCATTTTTCTGTATACCAAAGTTTTCAATACCATTTGTAACATATAGTCCAAATTTATTAATAGGATTAACAATGGCACCAATAGCTTTGGTAACAATGGCAGAACATATAGGAGATCATAAAGCACTTAGTTCAATAATAGGAAAAGATTTAATAGAAGATCCAGGTTTAGATAGAACTTTATTAGGAGATGGATTGGCAACATTTGTTGCAGGGGCAATAGGTGGTCCTGCTAATACAACTTATGGTGAAAATACAGCGGTAGTTGGAATGAGTAAGGTTGCATCTGTTTGGGTAATAGGTCTAGCAGCAATAATTGCAATTATATTAGGGTTCTTAGGAAAATTCACAGCAATAATTTCTTCAATACCTTGGGCAGTATTAGGAGGAGTAACTGTTTTATTATATGGATTTATTTCAGTAAATGGTTTAAAAGTATTAATAGAAAATCAAGTAGATTTTGGAAAAACTAAAAATGTTGTAGTTGCTTCTGCAATGCTAGTTTTAGGACTTGGTGGAGCAGCAATATCATTCACAAGTGGTAATTTTGTTGTTTCAGTTTCAGGAATGAGTTTAGCAGCTATAATAGGAATTCTATTAAATCTATTTTTACCAAATGAAAAAGATGATATGTTAAAAGAAACAGTGGAATGTAATTTTGAGAATTCAGATGATTCAAATAAATTTGATAATAACAGAGATATATTTAAAGTTAATGAAATAAAAGAAGAAATAAATGAAATTATAAATGATAATAATGATGATGAAAATAAAATTATAAATAATAATAATGATGGTGAAAATGAAATTTGTAATGGGAGTAAAGGTGACAAAAAGAAAATGGAAGTTATAGAATTGAAACATCCTTTAATAGAACATAAATTAGCTATTTTAAGGGACAAAAATACAGGAACAAAAGAATTTAGAGAACTTGTATCAGAAATTGCTACAATGCTTTGTTATGAAGCAATGAGAAATGCTGAAACATATGAAGAAGAAATAGAAACACCAATGCAAAAAACTATGGCAGAAAAAATCAATGAAAATAATTATGTATTTTTGCCAATATTAAGAGCTGGAACAGGAATGCTTGAAGGAATTATAAATGTTATGCCAAATGCTAAAATAGGGCATATAGGAATGTATAGAGATGAAGAAACTTTTAAACCTAATTTATATTTCTTTAAAGTTCCAAAAAATATTGAGGAAAAAGAAGTTATTATTTTAGATCCAATGGTTGCAACAGGTGGTTCTATAATAGATACTATTGAACAATTAAAACAAAAAAATGTTAAGAAAATTAAAGTTTTATGTATTATTATGGCTACAGAAGGAATGAAAGCTATCGAAGAAAAATATCCAGATGTTAAAATTTATTGTGCAGCCATAGATGAAAAATTAAATGAAAAGGCATATATTTTACCAGGATTAGGTGATGCTGGGGATAGAATTTTTGGAACTAAATAGGTTTTGATAATTTTTATAATAAAGAAAAACTTGTACATATCTTCATATACAAGTTTTTCTTTATTATTTATTTTATTATTTATTTTTAGTACAAATAATAACTCTATCATTACCACCTAAATCCTGAATACAAGAAGGTTGTGTAAAAGTGTGGGAATTATTTATCAAATTAAATAATTTACTTTTCTGGTTATAACCAATTTCCAAAAACAATTTTCCCAAATCTCTTAAAAATTCAGAACTAGTATTAATAATAATCTTATAAAAATCCAAACCATCTAATCCACCATCTAAAGCTATAAGAGGTTCTTTTTGTACTTCCTTACACAATGTTTTTATAGTATCTGTTTCTATATATGGCGGGTTTGAAACTATAATATCAAAATCTTTTTCATTGATATTTGAAAACATATCTGATTCAATAAAATTTATTTTTTTATGTACTAAATTTTTCTCGGCATTTAATTTAGCAATTTGAATTGCTTTAATACTAATATCTGTTGCAGTAATTTCACAATTTTCAATATATTTTGCAAGGGATATAGCAATAGCACCACTTCCAGTGCAAAGGTCTAATATTTTTATTTTGGCTGATGGAATAGTATTTAATATGTAATTGTTATTAATATTTTCACAATAATTAATAACAGACTCAACTAAAATTTCTGTATCTGGTTGAGGAATCAGTACATTCTCATCAACATAAAAATTCATTTTCATAAATTCTTGGGTATTTGTAATATATTGAATTGGTACATTATTTTTAATTTTTTTTAAACCTTCCTCAAAACTTTCAATCTTGTATTTATCAATTTCTTGAGTATGATTTATTACTAATTCATATTTATTCATATTTAAAACATGTTCAAGTAATAATCTAATTTTTAAAGGCTTATTTTCTATATTTTCGTTTAATAAATATTTTCTTCCATATATTAATAAATCATTTATATTCAAGTTAATTCTCTCCTTATGTATGAGTTTTTTTGTTGCATTTGTATACAAAAATAAAAACCCCACATTAGCCGTAAGTTGAGTGAAATTTTAAGGACCTGCTTCCACAGGTGGGTGTCTTGTTGAATGCTTATGGGTTTCTTACATAAATGTAAGCATACACGCCACATCCAAAGGCAGACTCCCGTTTATTGTTTGTTGGTTCTAAAATTTCAAGCTACACGCACTACGTAGGGAAAATATTTATATATTTATTATTGTAAATATATAGTATCATATTATATTTAAAAAAGCAATAGAAAATTTTGGAAAACTTAACATTACTATCTTCAATATTATATAATTCAAGTTTGCAAATTTTACAATATCAAGTGTAAATTACAAATTTTACAGCAATGTAAGAAGTTACATAACATTGACTTTGGAATAAGAGTGTGATATAATAATCGCTGATGTTTTATACAGGAAAGGAATAAAAATGGCAATTAATTTAAAAAATAAAATAGAAACTATAGAAAAAGCTAAAAAACAAAAAATAGTGGAATTAAAACAATTGTATAATAGTTTAACTGGAAATGAAGAAAACCTTGATATGCTAATGATACAATTAGGAAGAGAAATTGAAAGAATATTTCCAAATTTAAAATTTATATTAATATCTAGAATTAAGTCAACACAAAGTTTTGAAGACAAAATTGAAAATGCCTTAAATAAGTGTGAAGATATAAAAAGTATTAGGGATATACAAATATATGATATTATAGGATTGAACATAATAGTAGAAGAGGTACCAAATGATTTAATGTTAGATACTTTTAGAAAATCCCAAAGTTTTAACAAAGATTTTGAATCAAATATTTTGTATTACATATTGAGAAAAAAAACTGTTGAATCTGATATGAATAGATGTAAAAGTGATGATAAAGCAAGTAAAGAAAATTTGAAAAAATTAAAAGAACAAATTGAAAGAAAGAAGAATAAATTATTCAAATTAGATGAAAGACTCAAATATGTTAAAGAAGAGAAAATAAAAAGTGAAATTTTGGAAGATATAAATGAAACAAAACAAGATATTAAAAATTATAATATGCAAATTAAACACTTAAATAGAATATTGAATACGCATAATGAGATATTAAGGCATGGAAAAATTTTAGATAAAATACAAAAAAATGAATGTAATAATGAAATGGCAAAATTTATTATAAGAAAATTAACTCAATTTGAAGGTATAAAATTATTAGGCTTAAAAAGTATAAAAAATAGATTTAAAATTATTGAAAAAGATAATGGTTATAGGTCTACACATGATTCATATGAAATGACAATAAGAGAAAAAGAAAAGAAAATTCGTTATAGATGTGAAATTCAGGGAAAGTCAGTAGAAGCCTATTATGAATCATATCAAGGTAAAGCTGCTAAATACCATATACAACCAGATCCTAAACCTGGTAAAAAGTTAAAGAATAAGAATTTACCAGATATTTTAAGTGTTAATACACCAGAAGAAAAGAAAGAATTTATAAATAAAGTAAATAAAACAGTACCAAGATTTAGAATATATAGAAATAATAATGGAAATTCTGAAATTTATAAGTTAAGTTTAAGAGAATGTTACATGTTTTATTATCATAATCAATTATTTGGAAATGAAATTTTGAATATAAAGAAACAAAATAAACAGGTAGTAGAGGTAACTGAAACAGATTTATTAAAAGATGATGGTAAAATATATACAAATAATCTTGAATATAAAGAATTGTAAAGTTAATTGCAAGATCTAATGAAAGGAATGTGCTTAATATGTCATTTTCAAAAAAAATCAAAGAGGAATTAAGTAAGATAAGTAATTTGGCCAAGAAAGATGTAGTAAAAGCGGAATTAATAGGATATTTAATAACTAATAATGTTAGTATAAAAAATAACAAAGTAAAATATTCAACTGAAAGTGAATACAATATAAATCGTTTTGCTAAACTGCTTAACAATGTAAATATATCAAAATATAAAATTGATATACAAGGGAGGGTTTTTTCAATAACTATTGAAGAAAAATTAAAATTTGCAAAAGAATTAAATTTTTCAGATTCTATAATTAGATTAAATGATAATATTAAAGACTTTTGTGATACAGAAATATTAGAAAAAGCAATAGTAAGAGGTAGTTTTTTAGGGAGTGGGTCGTTAAATAATCCAGAAAAAACATATCATTTAGAAATAATTTATAGCTGTGAAGAAAATGTAAATTATATAAAACAACTTTTAGAGAAATATGGTATTAAAATAAAAAAAAATAATATGTCATTATATTTAAAAGAAGGAGAAGATATTTCTAAATTGTTAGCTTTTATAGGAGCTAACAAAGCAGTTTTAAAATTTGAAGAAATACGTGTTTTAAGGGATATGAGAAATAATGTTAATAGAATTGTAAATTGTGAAACTGCAAATTTAAACAAAACAATTAATGCTGCTTTAAAACAAATAGATGATATAAAGTATATAAAAAAAATGAATAAATTTAATAAACTTTCTAAAGGGCTACAAGAAATAGCAAATTTAAGATTGAACAATTCAGATAGTTCTTTAATAGAATTAGGAAAAATGTTAGATAATCCAATTGGAAAATCTGGAGTAAATTATAGGTTGAAATCTATTTCAAAATTTGCAGATGAATTACGTAAGTAAGTATTAACTTGAACAAGAAAGAAAGGAAATTTAAATGAGAAAAATAGGTATGTATGTACATATTCCGTTTTGCAAACAGAAGTGTAAGTATTGTGATTTTGTTTCATTTTCAAATATTGATCAATACACTGAACAATATATAAACTGTGTATTAAAAGAAATAAAAGAGATTAGTGAACTTAACAGAATAAATTATAAATGTGGGACTGAAGATTTGTTTCAAATTGATACTATATACATTGGAGGTGGAACTCCATCTGCTATTTCAGAGGTGTATATTGAGAAGTTAGTAAATCAAATCAAATCTGACTTTGAATTAGTTGAATCCCCTGAAATAACAATTGAAGTGAATCCTGGAACTGTTAATCAGAAAAAATTACAAAAGTATTTTGAAATAGGCATAAATAGACTCAGCATAGGGCTTCAATCAACTGATAATGAATTGTTACACATGATAGGAAGAATTCATAAATATAGTGATTTTGAAGAGACATATAATTTGGTAAGAAAAATAGGATTTAATAATATTAATGTAGATTTAATGTTTGGTTTACCAAATCAAAGTATAAGTGTATTGGAGGAATCTTTAAAAAGAATTGTAAATAAAAGTCCAGAACATATTTCAGTATATTCTTTAATAGTTGAAGAAAATACTAAAATATTTAATTTGATAGAAAGTGGAAATTTAGAATTACCAAATGAAGAAGTTGAAAGGAAAATGTATTGGAAGGTCAAGGAAATTTTGGAGAAAAATGAATATGTACATTATGAAATTTCAAATTTCGCTAAAAAAGGTTTTAAGTCGAGACATAATGAAAATTGCTGGAATCAATGTGAATATATAGGAGTTGGAGTTGCTGCACATTCATATTTTAAAGGAATAAGATATTCTAATATAGATGATGTGAAAACATATATTAAAAATTATGAAACAAGTGAATCTATACATAATAGAATTTTTCATGAAGTACAAGATACAAAACAAAAGATGAATGAATTTATGCTTCTTCGGTTTAAGAAAAATAGATGGTATTTCTATAAGTGAATTTAAAAATAAATTTGTTCAAAACCCAACATATCTATTTAGAAAAGAATTAAACAAATTATCAAATGAAGGATTAATTAAAATAGATGATAATTTTATAAAATTAACTGATAAGGGATTGGATTTGGCAAATCAGGTTTGGATGGAATTTGTAAATATTGACGAATAATAATTGTTAATTGGTTAAATAAAAAATACAATATAGTATTTAAATATTTTATATACTGTGTTAAAATAACTATATCATATTTCATATGAGAATTTTAAGCATTAAGGAGGTAATAGTGTGATACTAATTCTCAAAATAGTAGGTATAATTTATCTGATATTAAATTTTGCACTAATGGCACAAGTAGTGTATAAGATTATGGAATGTAAGCTCGAAGAACGGAAAGAGCGGAAGAAACAGAAAAAATAGCAAAGTCTATTGACAATTGCTAAAAAAAGGTGTAACATATTAGCAGTCTTCTAAAAAGACTGCTAATATTTATTTTGCTCATATATTATTTAATAATTATAATGATGTATATTTGTAATATAAAGATAAAAAATAGTGGGGTGAAAAATTTGTTAAATGATAGAAAAAAACGAATTTTACAAGCTATAGTAGATGAATATGTTGATACAGCAGAGCCAGTAAGTTCTGGAAGTATAGCAGAAAAATATGGTATAGATTATAGTAGTGCAACAATAAGAAATGAAATGTCAGAATTAGAAAAGGAAGGGTATTTGGATAAAGTTCATACCTCAAGTGGAAGGATTCCTTCAGCAAAAGGATATAGGTTGTATGTTAATGAATTATTAAAAGAACAAAATTTAAGTCTAGAAGAAACAAAATATATACGTTCAAAACTTAAAACTAAAGCAAATGAGATTGAAGAATTAACAAAAATAACAACTAATACTTTATCAGAAATTACACATTATACAACCGTAGCAATAGGTCCTAAAAACATAACACAAATAATTGAAGAAATTAAATTTGTATTATTAGGAAATAGAATGTTAATGGCTGTAATTGTTACAGATGGAGGACTAGTAAAAGAAACAATAATTAAATTTGATGAAGATATAAGAGAGGAACAAGTGGAAAATTTAAATAGAATTTTTAATTCAAAACTTAAAGGAAGTCCACTTGAAAAAATAGATAAGCCTTTAGAAGAATATATTTTCTCAGAGTTGAATTATAGTATTGAAATTATAAAAACTATAATTGAGCAAATAAATAAAATAATAGAAGAACAGGAAAAGTTATATTTAAAAGGGGCTAATAAAGTATTTGAACAACCAGAATTTCAAAATATTCAAATTGCAAAAAATTTTATTAATATATTAGATAAAAAAGATTTAGTCATTGATTTGCTTAATTCAGAATTCACTGATGATATAAATGTATATATCGGTGATGATAATGCAGAAGACGGATTAAAAGATTTTAGTGTAATTACTTTTAAACAGAAAATAAATGATAAAGAAATGGGAACAATAGGAATAATAGGACCTAAAAGAATGGATTACTCAAAAGTTATTTCTGTTATGAAATATATTAAAGGTTTAATGGGAAATGGAGGAAATAAATAATGTCAGAAAATATAGAGGAAAAAGAGGTAAATAAAATAGAAATACAGGAAAATAATATTGATAACGAATTAGTTAAAAGTCTAAAACAAGAATTGAAAGAGCAAAAAGCTGAAATTGATGAAAAAGATGATAGACTGAAAAGGCTAATGGCTGAATTTGATAATTTCAAAAAGAGAAGTGCAAAAGAAAGAGAAGGATTATATAATTCTATAATAGCAGATATTGCATTATCACTATTACCAGTTATAGATAATTTGGAAAAAGCTGTAAGTGTTAAAACAGAGGATAATAATTATAAAATTGGTGTAGAATTAGTTTTAAAACAATTTAAAGATGTTTTAAAATCAAATGGAATTACTGAAATTGAAACTATTGGAAAAACATTTGATCCAGAACTACATGAAGCTGTAAGTTCTGTTGAAGATTCCGAACTTGGAATTCAAGAAATAAAAGAAGAATATAGAAAAGGCTATATGATTGGTAACAAAGTTATTAGACATTCTTTAGTTGTAGTTGCTAATTAATAACAACCAACTAAAAAATGTAAATTATATTTCACTAAAGAATAGAAAATTTAAAAAATAAAAATGTAAAGAAATTAAGGAGGATTTTTAAAATGGGAAAAATTATAGGTATTGATTTAGGAACAACAAATTCATGTGTTGCAGTTATGGAAGGTGGAGAAGCAGTGGTTATACCAAATGCTGAAGGTAATAGAACTACACCATCTGTAGTAGCATTTTCAAAAAATGGAGAAAGATTAGTAGGACAAATAGCTAAACGTCAAGCTGTTACAAACCCAGATAACACAGTTATTTCAATAAAAAGAAAAATGGGAACAGATGCTAAAGTTAATATAGAAGGTGACGAATTTTCACCACAAGAAATTTCAGCTATGATTTTACAAAAATTAAAAGCTGATGCTGAAAGTTATTTAGGACAAAAAGTTACTCAAGCTGTTATCACAGTTCCAGCATACTTCAGTGATTCACAAAGACAAGCAACTAAAGATGCTGGTAAAATAGCTGGTCTTGAAGTATTAAGAATTATAAATGAGCCAACAGCAGCAGCACTTGCCTATGGTGTAGATAAAAGTGAAACAGACCAAAAAATTATGGTATATGATTTAGGTGGTGGTACATTTGATGTATCAATACTTGATATTGGTGATGGAGTATTTGAAGTTTTAGCTACAAGTGGAAATAATAAATTAGGTGGAGATGATTTTGATGAAAAAATTATTGATTACCTAGTATCAGAATTCAAAAAATCAAATGGTATAGATTTATCAAAAGATAAAAGTGCTATGCAAAGATTAAAAGAAGCTGCTGAAAAAGCTAAAATTGAGTTATCAGGAATGACTCAAACAAATATTAATTTACCATTTATTACAGCTGATAGCACAGGACCAAAACATTTAGATGTTACTTTAACAAGAGCTAAATTTGAAGAATTAATAGGTGAATTAGTTCAAAGTACAACAGGACCTGTTAACCAAGCATTAAAAGATGCTGGATTAACACCAAATGATATAGCACAAGTATTATTAGTTGGTGGATCAACAAGGGTTCCATTAGTACAAGAAACTGTTAAAAAAATAACAGGAAAAGAACCAAATAAAGGAATTAACCCTGATGAATGTGTTGCAATTGGTGCAGCCATTCAAGGTGGTGTATTATCAGGAGATGTTAAAGATTTAGTATTACTTGATGTAACACCATTATCATTAGGTATTGAAACATATGGTGGTGTATTTACAAAATTAATTGAAAGAAATACAACAATACCAACTAAAAAATCACAAGTATTCTCAACAGCAGCAGATGGTCAAACAAGTGTTGAAGTTCACGTATTACAAGGTGAAAGAGAAATGGCTGCTTATAACAAAACATTGGGAAGATTTAACTTATCAGGAATTCCAGCTGCTCCAAGAGGTGTTCCACAAATTGAAGTTACATTTGATATAGATGCAAATGGTATAGTTCATGTATCTGCTAAAGATATGGCAACTGGAAATAGTCAACAAGTTTCTATTACAGCTAGTACAAATTTATCAGATGAAGATATTGAAAAAGCTGTAAAAGATGCTGAAGCACATGCAGAAGAAGATAAGAAAAGAAAAGAAGATATTGAAACAAGAAATAATGCAGAAAGTTTAGTATACAATTGCCAAAAAACAATTGACGAATTAGGAGATAAAATAAGTGGTGAGGAAAAAGCTAAAGCAGAAACAGAAATTGATAATGTTAAAAAAGCATTAGAAGGATCTGATACAGAAGCTATAAAACAAGCTACAGAAAAATTAACAACTGTATTTTACTCTATTTCTGAAAAATTGTATGCTGCAAATGCTGCAGCAGCACAATCAGGAGCAGAAGGAACAGAACAAGCTGGACCAAATGTTGATGAAAATGGAAATGTGTATGACGCAGATTATAAAGTAGAAAATGATGATGATAATAAATAATTTTTTATAAATGATAAATTAATTTTATAATTGTAAGTGTAATTAAAAATACTTTTTATAGATCAGGCACCGAGAGAAAAAAATTAATAAAAATAAAAATTTTGAAAAAAGTAAGCTTCAGAATTAACAGTTTCTAAGCGTGTCACTCTTAAGCCTCACTGTGGATTAAGTGACGCGCACCCTCAAAAGGTGTATTGCTAAGAAACTGTATAATTCTTACGTTAACTTTTTTCAAAATTTGCATTTTTATTAATTTCTTTCTCCGAGTTAATTTAGTATTATGCAATATATAAATGATTTTTAAAAAATTATTTCCGTTGTTTAATGTGCGGATAGAAAGGGAGTAAAAAATGGCTCAAAAAAGAGATTATTATGAAGTATTGGGTGTTAGTAAAACTGCTACAGATGAAGAATTAAAAAAAGCTTATCGTAGATTAGCCAAAAAGTATCATCCTGATGCTAATCCGGATAATAAAGAAGAAGCTGAAAAAAATTTCAAAGAAGTTAATGAAGCATATGAAGTATTGTCAGATGCTCAAAAAAGGCGTATGTATGACCAATTTGGACATGAGGGACCTGCAGGATTTGGAGGAGGTAACCCAGGTGGTGGCTACTATTCATATTCAACTTCAGGATTTAGTGGATTTGATGACTTTGATTTAGGAGATATATTTTCAACAATTTTCGGCGGAGGATCTAGAGCAGGTTCAAGAAGAAATAATAATGGACCTATTAAAGGTGCAGATTTAAGATATAATATGGAAATTACATTTGAAGAAGCTTTTTTAGGTGTTGAAAGAGAAATTACCATTACTAGAGATGAACCTTGTACAACATGTTCTGGTAGTGGTGCAAAACCAGGAACTTCTAGTGAAACATGTAAAGTATGTGGAGGTTCAGGTCAAGTAAGACAAGTACAAAATACTATTTTAGGTCAAATGCAAACTACAAAAACTTGTAGTAATTGTCATGGTACAGGTAAGGTTATAAAAGAAGTTTGCGATAATTGTAAAGGAAAAGGTACTGTTAGAAAACAAGCTAAGATAAAAGTTAAGATTCCAGCTGGAATAGATAATGAGCAATCTATAGTTTTAAGAGGAGAAGGAGAACCAGGAATTCGTGGTGGTGCTAAAGGTGATTTATACATAGTTGTTAGAATTAGGAAACATAGTATTTTCACTAGAAAAGGTACTACTGTGTATTGCAATGTTCCTATTACTTTTACACAAGCAACTTTAGGAGCTGAGCTTGAAATTCCTATGGTAAATGGGACTAAAGAAAAATTTAGAATTCCTGAAGGGACACAAAGTGGTACTACTTTTACAATTAAGGGGAAAGGATTTAAGAATATTAATACTTTGAATAATGGAGATTATGTGTTTACTGTTAATGTGCAGATACCTAGACGTTTAAGTAAGGAACAGAGGGATTTGCTTGTGCAGCTTGCGAAGACTATGAATGAGCAACCTCCTATTAAGAAGAGGGGAATATTTGGTTAGGCGCAATGGGGGAGACCTCGTTGTGCTTTTTGTGGTTATGGGAGGTGTTTTTGAGAGGAGCACCGAGAGAAAAAATTTGTTACTTTTGAAAAAACAAACTCCTTCAAACGCGGTGGAGTGCATGCTGGGTTTGGTGGACTTGTTACGATAATGAGTGGGGTTGAATGTTTTGGGGCTTAGGTCGGAGCTTTGTTTTTTCAAAAGTAACAAATTTCTTTCTCCGAGTAGGGGTGGGGGTTGAAGGTGAGAGTTGGATTGTTATAGAGTTGGGGGAGTTTTTTGAGGTTTGAGTTGGATTATTATAGTTTTGGTGAGTCTTTTTGAGGTTTGAGTTGGACTACTATAGTTTTTGGGGAGTTTTTTAGTGGAAGAGTTGGGGATGTTTTTTTATTTGATATTATTGTGAATTTAGTGATTGTGAATTTGTTAAATTAGGTGTAAAAAGTTAAATAATATAGTAGATGTTTGGGCAAAATAAATATAGGGGATTTTAGCGTTGGAATATAAAAAGGTGAATTGCAAAACTAAAATATGGAATGTAAAAATAGAAAAAAATGGTAAAACTAGTTGATTTTGTCAGAATAATTTTGTATAATAGGTGTTATGTCGAATGCTTAAATTCTTAAGCAAGAAAATTTTAAAGGAGATGTTAGTTTAATGAAAAAGACAAAGATTATTTGTAGTATAGGGCCTGCAAGCACAGATCCTAGCGTAATGAGTAAAATGGTAGAGGCTGGAATGAATGTAGCTCGTATCAATATGTCTCATGCAACACCAGAAGAAAAAGTAGCAGTAGTTGCATCTGTTAAAGAAGTAAGAAAAATGACAGGTAAAAATGTTGCTATATTATTTGATACAAAAGGACCAGAATTTAGAAATGGTATGTTAGAAAACGATGAAATTACATTAGTAGAAGGAAAAACTATAAGAATAGTTAAAGAAAAAGTTTTAGGAAATGAAGAAAGATTCTCAGTTAATTATCCACAAGCAATTGATAATTTAGATGTTGGTTCTGTAGTTTTACTAGAAAATGGATTAATGAAAATTCAAGTAATATCAGTTGAAGAAGATGGTGTTACATGTAAAATTATAAATGGTGGTGTTTTAGGAAATAAGAAAAGTTTAAATGTTCCTGGAGCAAACTTGAATATTCCTTTCATCAGTGATGTTGATAGAGAAGATATAATTTATGCTTGTGAGCATGAAGGAGATTATTTAGCTGCTTCTTTTGTTTCATCTAAAGAAGATGTTTTAGAAGTAAGAGAAATATTTAAACAATGCAATAGAGAAGATATGAAAATAATTTCTAAAATAGAAAGTAAAAGAGGAATTGAAAACTTAGATGAAATTATTGAAGTGTCAGATGGTATAATGGTAGCTCGTGGTGATTTAGGTGTTGAAGTTCCAATGCAACAATTACCAAAATATCAAAAGTTAATGATTCAAAAATGTAGAGAAAAAGGTAAATTTGTTGTAGTTGCTACAGAAATGTTAGAATCAATGAAAAAGAGTGCAAGACCAACAAGAGCTGAAGTTTCAGATGTTGCTAATGCTGTATTAGATGGTACAGATGCAGTTATGTTATCTGGAGAAACAACAGTTGGAAAATTCCCAGTAGAAGTTGTTACTTATATGGCTAATATTTGTGAAGAAACGGAAAGTTATTATGATTATGATTGCACATTTGATTCTGAGAGAGAAGCAACAGTTACAGAAACAATAGCTAACAGTGTATTTAGTGCTTCAAGAGTATTAGATATTAAAGCTATAGTTGCTTCAACAGAGTGTGGAGAAACAGCAAGAGTAATTAGTAATTTAAAACCAGAATGCCCTATTTTAGCTGCAACACCAAATGAAGATGTGGCTCATAAATTAGCAGCTTGTTATGGGGTATATCCTATTATTGTTCCTAATTGTACAAGTACAGATGAGATGATTGCAACAGTTAAGGAAAAAGCTGTAGAAGCTTTGGGGTTACAAAAGGGTGATATGATTGTTATTACTGGTGGTTTTCCTAAATGTGGGGAGCATTTGACTAATTTGATGAAGATAGAGGAAATTTAATTATTTGTGAAAAGTTGTTGAGAGGGTTGCCTTTTGGCAACTTTTCTGTATAATAGGAAAGTCCGATTTTGAAATAAAAAATATATATAAAAAATGAGGCTCAACAAAAAAGCCTAATTTTATATATATTTTTTTTGAAGTTTATTAAAATGGTAAATCTTCATCATCAAGTGGATTGTCGTTACCATGATATTTATAAAATTTAGTTGCTTCATCTTCCCAGTCCTCATCTTCAGCCCACATTTCTTCATAATCAGTGTCTGTCATTTCTTCCATGCTAGATATG
Organism: uncultured Clostridium sp.; assembly: GCA_900557045.1. GTDB lineage: Bacteria > Bacillota > Clostridia > TANB77 > CAG-508 > CAG-492. Next base: position 28,027 of record USQY01000007.1, on the reverse strand, counting down.
AAATACATGTATTCTATGAATTCATCATCTGGCATCGTATCAATCATCTTCTTATATTCTTCTTTTAATTGTTTTATATCGTTTGAAAACGGATAATTCATCTTGTTATTATGTTTCTTTTTACTCATCTTTTACCTCCACATTATAGATTATATAATGGGAGGCGTGGGGATTTCAATAGCTCTGGTTTTTTTATTTTTAATTCGAAGAATATTAAGTTACCACCACAATCGCATATTGTTGGATCATATCCAAAAGAAAGTTCTATTGAAAGATTCCATTTTCGTAATTGATTACGTATTTCAATTTGGCTCTTGTTTAATAATTTGAAAATTTTATTGGTGGATTTTTTTGGGGTAACATTTTTTTGAGGGTAACATTTTTTTTGGGGAGCACCGAGAGAAAAAATTTGTTACTTTTGAAAAAAATAGACCTCCTTCAAACGCGGTGGAGTGCGTGCTGGGGTGGTTGGACTTGTTACGATAGTGACTTTTGTTAAAAGTTTTGGGGCTAAGGTCGGAGGTTTATTTTTCAAAAGTAAAAATATCTTTCTCCGAGTGGGGGTAGGTCTTTGGGAATGTTTTTATTGTTGGTATGTTTATAATGTAGTGAATTAGAAAAGGGCGATTAGAAAAGGGCGATTTGTAAGGATGACTCGAAAAGTGTGATTTGTGAGAATAATTTGGAAAAGATTGCATAAAATATAAGTATATATAAACAAATGTGGAGGGTATATATTTATGGGGTATGAATATGTAAGAGAGACTGTGATTAAAGATAAAAGTGATAATGAGAAGAGGTTGGATTTGATTTTTAGTATTGTGAAAACTAAAAATGATTTGGAGGTTGCAAATAATAATTATGAATTTGCTGAAGGCAATTTGATTGATTATTTTCTATATGAGATAAAGGCAAATCAGGCTAAATTGGATTATTTATTAAATAGGGCAAAAGATGCTGGGTTAGAGTTAGACATGTTTAATTCTTTGTCTATAAAGAATAGTAATGCTGTGTAAGGGGAATTTGTATATGGATGGAAATTCTATAATAATTTTTTGGGCTTGTTTAATAGTACTTTTTATTATTGGAAAGATTTTTTATCTTCCTTTGAAAACTATTTTTAAGCTTATTGGAAACTCTATTTTAGGTGGGGTTTTAATTTACATAGTTAATATAATAGGTAGTTCATTTGGTTTCCATATTGGGTTGAATGTTGGAACTTCTATTTTTGCTGGAATTTTAGGTGTGCCAGGTGTTATTTTTTTAATTGTTTTAAAGTTAATTATATAAAGATGCTCAGATTAGCTAAAAAAGGATTTTAAATTAGATTAAATAAAATATATTAATTAAAAATATATTAAAATAGATAAATAATTAGATATAATAAAAAATAGACATTATTATATTTGGTTAATAGGATTAATATAAAAGTTCTTCTAAAAGTTTGAATTTATACTTTTAGAAGAACTTTTTAATAATATTTCTAAATTTTCACATTTATTCTACAGTAACAGATTTTGCTAAGTTTCTAGGTTTATCTACATCTAAGCCTTTATTTTTAGAAATATAGTAAGCAAATAATTGTAAAGGTACTGCAGATAATATTGGTGAGATTAATGGGTTGGTTTTAGGAATTGAAATTACACAATCAAAGTTATGGTTTTCTAAATTTTGGTTTGTTATAACTAATGTTTTAGCTCCTCTGGTAATTACTTCTTGAATATTACTAATAGATTTTTTTACTAAATTTTCATCAGTAAGTATACTAATAACATTAATGCCATTATCAATTAATGCAATAGGTCCATGTTTTAACTCACCTGATGCATATGCTTCAGAATGTATATATGATATTTCTTTTAATTTTAAAGAACCTTCTAGTGCAACATTATAATCAGTTCCTCTTCCTAAGAAAAACATGTCTTTTTCATTATAACAAGTATCTGCATAAGATTTTATTATATCAGTGTTTTCTAATATTTCTGCGATTTTTTTAGGCAGGTCTAAAATATCTTGTTTCAAATCTTCTAAAGTAAATAGGGTAGAAGATGTGCTATTATCACAAGCTGAAGTACTATTAGATGTTACAAACTCATTAATACCAAGTAATTCAGCAAAATGTATACCTAAAATTGCAAATAGAACAACTTGTGAAGTGTATGCTTTGGTTGAGGCAACAGCGATTTCTGGTCCTGCATGTGTATAAATTGTGTAATCAGCTTCACGGGTAATTGAACTTCCTATAACATTTGAGATTGCTAAAGTTTTTGCTCCTTTAGATTTGGCAAGTTTTAGAGCTGCAATAGTGTCAGCTGTTTCACCAGATTGACTTACATATATGCATAATGTTTTGTCATCTATAATAGGGTCTCTGTATCTAAATTCTGATGCTATGTCAACAATAGTTGGAATCCTGCATAGTTTTTCTAGAATATTTTTTCCTACAAGGCCTGCATGCATTGCTGTACCACATGCTACAATATATATTTTATTTATAGATTTTAAATATTCATAAGTAATTTCTAAATCATCGAAATTACATGGTCCATTTACTTTTAATCGTGAACCTATTGTTTCACGAATTGAATTTGGTTGTTCACAAATTTCTTTTAACATAAAGTCTTCAAAACCATCTTTCTCAGCAGATGATGCATCCCATTCGATGTTTTTAATAGATTTATTTATTGAGTTCATATTTTGATTATAAAAATTGATGGTATTTTTTGTTATTATAGCAAATTCATTGTCGTCTAATAAATAGAAATCTTTTGTATATGTTAATAGTGCTGGAATGTCAGATGCAACAAAGTTTTCATCAGATTTTGTTCCGATAACAAGTGGACTATCTTTTCTAGCAACAATAATAGTTTCTGGAATTAGTGGAGATATTACTTCAATTGCATAACTACCCTTCAATAATTTTGTTGCTTTAGTAACTGCTTCTAAAATTTTCATAGCTGAAATTTTTATAGAAGCTTCTTTTGAATCTGAAAAATTCAGGACCATGTTATAAGAAGAATTTGCATTATTATAGTTTGCATTAATATTAAAATTTGAAAAGTAATAGTGAATTAAATTTGGTATAACTTCTGTATCTGTTTGTGAATGGAAAGTATAACCTCTTTCTAATAAAAAAGAATGTAATTCATTATAATTTTCAATAATACCATTATGAACAACAGCAAATGTGTTACTATTATCAGAATGTGGATGAGAGTTTTCTTTTGATGGTTTACCATGTGTAGCCCAACGTGTATGAGCTATTCCATAAGTTCCATTTAAATCATTGTATCCATCTAAATTTAGAATGTTTTTTACTCTTCCTTTATCCTTTAATAATGTTAATTCATTATTTTCTAATGTTGCAATACCTGCTGAATCATATCCCCTGTATTCTAATGATAAAAGTCCTTTTATTAAAATATCGTTGGCTTTTTTGCTACCAACATAACCTATGATTCCACACATAAAAAAATCCTCCTAAAATCAATTTTTGAAATTAATTATAAAAGGTTACACTAAATAGTGTTACAAGATATAAATGATTATAATAATTCTTGTAACATGAGTAATCTACACAATAGCAGCTTTGTTCTAAAGTTTCCATTAGGCTTTGTGTGCTATTTTTGACAGTAGATATGCCATAGAGCCATCCGCCGAATTTTTCGATAAGCTCTATCCTCGTCAACAAACGACGTGTAATTTGTTTGTCCAGGCGCTGTACTTTGATAAAATAAACTCCTTTCTGTTAAAATTTTGTAACTTTTATAATTATGACATTATATTATACTAAGTATGAAAAATGTGCAAGTTTTTTGAAAATGTTATTATATATATAATGTTAATAAAAAAATACGCAAACTTATTCATAAAAACTCCATGAAAATTTCTTAAAAACTTCCTTGATAGGGTTGACTTTCCAATTAAAACATTATATAATAGTAAGGCATGTAAGATTAGCGATGAAGTAAGATGTGGCTACAGCCTTTGAAATACCAAGGTTGGAGGGAACTCTTATGGAGTATGTCGTGGCTTAGACCAAGGCGGTAAGTTATTTAAAATATTTGACTTCAGAAGATAAAAATGCTTTTAATAAGTATGATAAGTAATTAAATATGGTTTAGTTATTCTAAAATCTATACAAATAGCATAGAATATATGGCAATAATTAAACAAAGTAATTACAAAACCCACATACAAAACAAAGCATATTTTTATTGCGTAAAAGTCGTAAAACAAGCACTTATCCCAAGAAAAATCATGCAAAAACTTGGGTTTTAATATTAGAGTTTAACAAAACACTAGGGTGCGTTTATAACTTCCGACCAAAATAAAAATATTTTAAGGAGGGAAAATTACATGGCAACAGTAACAGAAAATGCGGTAGCAAGCGAAAAAATTAGAATAAGATTAAAAGCTTATGATCATGTAGTATTAGAACAGTCTGCTGAAAAAATAGTAGATACTGCTAAAAAAACAGGAGCAAAAGTTTCAGGTCCTATTCCACTACCAACAGAAAAGGAGATTATAACAATTTTACGTTCTCCACACAAAGACAAAGATTCAAGAGAACAATTTGAAATGAGAACACATAAAAGAGTTATCGATATTCTTTATCCAACACAAAAAACTGTAGATACTTTAATGAAAGTAGAATTACCAGCTGGTGTTGATATTGAAATCAAATTATAATTTTTGAAACATTAATCTGCTAAAAATCGCATTTAGTTAACAAACAAATTCGAAAAATAAGCAAAGATGTAAATCAAAAGAAAAATTAATTCTTAAATCGATTAGTTTAAGATTGAAATAAAACTTCCTATTATACAGTAGGAAAATTAATCAAACAAAACCAAGCTGATATACATTAACTACTAATGAATACAACATATCAGCCAATAGTTAAGGAGGATTTAAAAAATGAAAACAATTATAGGAAAAAAAGTTGGAATGACTCAAATATTTGATGAACATGGAAAAGTTATTCCAGTAACAGTTATTGAAGCTGGTCCTTGTGTAATATCACAAGTTAAATCAGTTGAAACAGATGGATACAATGCTATCCAATTAGGATTCGGAGATGTAAAAGAATCTAAAGTTAATAAACCAATTAAAGGACATTTTGCAAAAGCAAAAATAGCTCCTAAAAAACATTTAAGAGAATTTAGAGTGGATTCTGTAGAAGGTGTAGAAGTTGGAACAGAAGTTAAAGCTGATACATTTGTAGCAGGGGACAAAATTGATGTACAAGGTACAACAAAAGGTAAAGGATTCCAAGGTGTTATTAAACGTCATGGTCAATCTAGAGGACCAATGGGACATGGTTCTATGTATCATAGAAGACCAGGTTCAATGGGACCAACATCAACTCCAGGTAGAGTATTCAAAGGTAAAAAATTACCAGGACATATGGGAAGAGTTACTGTAACAATACAAAACTTAGATGTTGTTAAAGTAGATATGGATAAAAATGTTATCTTATTAAAAGGTAGTGTGCCAGGAGCAAAAGGTGCAATACTAAAATTAAGAACAAGTGTAAAAGCATAAGGAAGGAGGAGTTAGAAAATGCCAAGTATAGACGTATATAATGTTGAAGGTAAAAAAGTTAAAAGTGTAGACTTAAAAGAAGAAGTATTTGGAATTGAACCAAATGAAGCTGTAGTACATAGTGTTTTAGTTAACTTTTTAGCTAATCAAAGACAAGGTACTCAAAGCACAAAAACAAGAGCAGAAGTTCGTGGTGGTGGTAGAAAACCATGGAGACAAAAAGGAACAGGTAGAGCAAGACAAGGAAGTATAAGAGCTCCACAATGGATTAAAGGTGGTATTGCTTTAGGTCCTAAACCTCGTTCATATAAATATACAGTTAATAAGAAAGAAAGAAGATTAGCAATCAAATCTTTATTAAGTTCAAAAGTGTTAGAAAATGAATTAACAGTTGTTGACACATTTGCATTTGATACAATAAAAACAAAACAAATGGTTAATGCTTTAACAAACTTAAAAGTAGAAGGAAAAACATTAATATTATTAGCTGACAAAAATGAAAATGTTCAAAAATCAGCAAGAAATATTGAAGGTGTTAAAACAACATTAGTAAATACAATAAATGTTTATGATTTATTAAAATACAAAAACTTAGTTATTACATTAGATACTGTTAAAAAATTAGAGGAGGTGTATGCATAATGATGCCAGAAGATATTATAATTGCACCTATCGTTACTGAAAAAAGTAATGATGGATCACAAGAAGGTAAATACACTTTCAAAGTAAATAAAAAAGCTACAAAAGTTGATATAGCTAGAGCTGTAGAAAAACTTTTTGAAGTTAAAGTTTTAAAGGTTAACACAATTAATGTTAATGGAAAAGCAAAAAGAGTAGGAAGAAGTACAGGAAGAACATCTGACTGGAAAAAAGCTATAGTTACTATAGATACTAATCCATCTGATAAAACATATTTAACAGAAGGTGGAAAAGTTAAGAAAGTTTCTAAAAAGTATAAAGATTCTATTGAAGAATTTATGTGGGCTTAGTCAAATAACAATTCTTTTTGACTATAAGTCTAAGGTATATCGAGAAATAACTCGGATAATAAAAAATATCTGTAAATGGAGCAGGAAAAAATCCATTATATAAAATTAAAAGGAGAGAATTAAAAATGGGAATGAAACATTTTAGACCAACAACTCCATCATTAAGAAATATGACAGTTTCTACATTTGATGAAATTACAAAATCAACTCCTGAAAAATCTTTATTAGCAACAAAAAAGAAAAATTCAGGAAGAAACTCATATGGTAGAATAACTGTTAGACATCAAGGTGGAGGAAACAGACAAAAATACAGATTAGTAGATTTTAAAAGAAAAAAAGATAATATGACTGCAACAGTTTTAGGTATCGAATATGATCCAAACAGAAGTGCAAATATTGCTTTGATAGAATATGAAGATGGAACAAAATCTTACATATTAGCACCAGTAGGATTAAAAGATGGTGATAAAGTAGTATCTGGAGATAAAGCTGATATTAAACCAGGTAACTGTATGAAAATAGAAAATATTCCAGTAGGTACTATGATTCACAACATTGAATTAAATCCAGGTCAAGGTGGAAAATTAGTTAGAGCTGCTGGTCAAGAAGCTCAATTAATGGCAAAAGAAGGAAAATACGCACATGTTAGATTACCTTCTGGAGAAATGAGATTAATAATGGCTGTATGTAGAGCAACAATAGGAACAGTTGGAAATACAGATCATGAAAATGTTAAATTAGGAAAAGCAGGAAGAACAAGACATTTAGGTAAAAGACCTGAAGTTAGAGGTTCTGTAATGAACCCTAATGATCACCCTCATGGTGGTGGTGAAGGTAGAGCACCTGTAGGACACGCAGGTCCAATGACTCCTTGGGGTAAACCAGCTCTTGGATATAAAACAAGAAAGAAAAATAAACAATCTGACAAATTTATTGTTAAGAGAAGAAAATAATTATAATTTAGTAGCATAACAATGTTAATCTAAATTACAAAAATAAACGTATAAGTAAATGAAAACATAAGGAGGGAAATTAAAGTTATGTCAAGATCAAGTAAAAAAATGCCTTTCGTTGCTCCAGAATTATTAAAAAGAATTGAAGCAATGAATGAAAGTGGAGAAAAAACTGTTTTAAAAACATGGTCTAGAGCTTCTACTATATATCCACAAATGGTTGGACACACAATAGCTGTTCATGATGGTAGAAAACATGTACCTGTTTATATATCAGAAGAAATGATAGGACATAAATTAGGAGAATTTGCTCCTACTAGAACATTTAAAGGTCATGCAGGAGATAAAACAACAAAAAAATAAAATTTCTTAAATAAATAAGGAGGTAAATAAAGTGGAAGAAATGCAAGAAGTTATCGTTCCAGAAGCAGTAGCAACTCTTAAAAATGCTAGAATTTCAGCTAGAAAAGTTAAAATAGTAGCAGATTTAATAAGAGGAAAAGATGCTAAAGAAGCTTTAGCTATAGTTAAATTTACACCTAAAGCTGCATCTGAAATATTAGAAAAATTATTAAAATCAGCAATAGCAAATGCTGAAAACAATCATAAAATGGCATCTGATAAATTATATATAGCTGAAATATATGCAAATCAAGGTCCAACAATGAAAAGAATTAGACCAGCTGCAAAAGGTTCAGCAGTTAGAATCAGAAAAAGAACAAGTCATATAACAATAGTATTAAGAGAAAGAGCATAAGAAAGGAGGAATTATTAACTATGGGACAAAAAATGAATCCACATGGATTAAGAGTTGGTGTTATCAAAGATTGGAGTTCAAAATGGTATGCAGATTCTAAAAACTTTGGAGATTATCTAGTTGAAGATAACAAAATTCGTAAATATGTAAAAAAGAAATTATATGTTAGCGGAATTTCAAAAATTGAAATTGAAAGAACAGCTAAATTTGTTAAAGTTAATGTTTATACAGCTAAACCAGGATTAGTTATTGGTAAAGGTGGAAACTATGCTGAAACATTAAAAAATGAATTACAAAAAATGATAGGTAAGGAAGTTAATTTAAATATTGTTGAGGTGAAAAATGTTGATGTTGATGCACAATTAGTTGCTGAGAACATAGCAGGACAATTAGAAAGAAGAATTTCATTCAGAAGAGCTATGAAACAATGTATGCAAAAAACTATGAAAGCAGGTGCTTTAGGAATTAAAACTTCAGTATCTGGTAGATTAGGTGGAGCAGACATGGCTAGAACTGAATTCTATAAAGAAGGTACAATTCCACTTCAAACTTTAAGAGCTGATATCGATTATGGATTTGCTGAAGCAGATACAACATACGGAAAAATCGGTGTTAAAGTTTGGATATATAAAGGAGAAGTTCTTCCAGCTAAAAAAGCAACAATGGAAGGAGGAGAAAAATAATGCCATTAATGCCAAAAAGAACAAAATATAGAAAAATGCAAAAAGGTAGAATGAGAGGAAAAGCAACAAGAGGAAATAGAGTTACTGACGGTGAATATGGTATTCAAGCAGTAGAAGCAGGGTTAATTACTTCTAATCAAATAGAAGCAGCCCGTGTTGCTATGACTCGTTATATTAAAAGAGGTGGAAAAGTTTGGATCAAAATTTTCCCAGACAAACCAATTACTAAAAAACCAGCTGAAACTCGTATGGGTAAAGGTAAAGGTGCAGTAGAATATTGGGTAGCAGTAGTTAAACCAGGTAGAGTAATGTTTGAAATTGCTGGGGTTCCAGGAGAAACAGCAAGAGAAGCTTTAAGATTAGCTGCAAACAAGTTATCTGTAAAAACTAAATTTGTAAAAAAGGAATCTGAATTAGGTGGTGATAATGATGAAAATAAATAAAATAAGAGAAATGTCTTCATCTGATCTAGAAAAAGAATTAGGAGAATTAAAATCAGAATTATTCAAATTAAGATTTTCATCAAAAACAAATGGTTTAGATAATCCTATGAAAATTAGAGAAGTTAGAAGAGATATAGCTAGAGTAAAAACAGAATTAAGAAGTAGAGAAATAGCTGAAAATAACTAATTGAAAATTATTATATATTAATATAATGTAAAGGTATTGTAAATAAATACGATATCATGTAAACAATTTTTAGAAAGGAGATTGTAACATGGAAGAAAGAAATCTTCGTAAAGTAATGGTTGGTACAGTTGTTTCTGATAAAATGGATAAAACTGTTGTTGTAGCTGTTGAAACAAATGAAAAACACAAATTATACAGCAAAATCCAAAAGAAAACTTACAAACTAAAAGCTCATGACGAAAACAATGAATGCCAAGTTGGTGACAAAGTAAAAGTTATGGAAACAAGACCTCTATCTAAAGATAAAAGATGGAGAGTAGTTGAAATTGTTGAAAAGGCAATTATAAAATAAGATTTTTCAATATGTAATAAAATATAAAAACTAAAATCGTAATTAAAAGGAGGGAATTACTAAATGGTACAACAACAATCAATATTAAAAGTAGCTGATAACACAGGTGCTAAAGAAATAATGGTTATTAGATGTTTAGGTGGTTCTTATAGAAGATATGCAAAAGTTGGAGATGTAATAGTTGCTTCTGTTAAAACAGCTACACCTGGTGGCGTTGTTAAAAAAGGTGATGTAGTTAAAGCTGTTGTAGTTAGAACTAAAAAACCTACAAGAAGAGCAGATGGTTCTTATATAAGATTTGATGAAAATGCTGCTGTTATAATAAAAGAAGATGGTACTCCAAAAGGAACTCGTATATTTGGGCCTATAGCAAGAGAATTAAGAGAAAAGAATTATATGAAGATATTATCATTAGCTCCAGAAGTTCTTTAATCTTAAAAATTAATATAGCAATGTTTTTATGAAAATATAAAATTAAATCTTGGAACAAAGAGGTGAAAAAATAATGTTAAAAGTAAAAAAAGGTGATACAGTTAAAGTTTTATCAGGAAATGATAAAGGTAAAACTGGTGAAGTTTTAGAGATTATACCAAAAACAGAAAAAATAGTTGTAAAAGGTATAAATATCAGAAAAAAACATGTTAAACCTAGAAGACAAGGTGAAGAAGGTGGAATTATTTCTGTAGAATGCCCAATTCACTCAAGTAAAGTGAATGTTGTATGTCCAAAATGTGGTAAAGCTACTAGAATAGGTTTTGAAATGGACAAAGAAAATAAAATTCGTGTATGTAAAAAATGTGGTACAAAAATAAAATAAGAAAGGAGGTCTATTGAAGACTTATGGAAAAATTAAGAGAACAATATGAAAAAGAAGTTATACCAGCAATGATGAAAAAATTTAATTATACATCAGTAATGCAGGTTCCAAAATTAGATAAAATAGTTATTAATATAGGTTTAGGAGATACAAAAGAAAATCCTAAATCATTAGAAAATGCAGTAAACGATTTAGCTATAATTACAGGACAAAAACCAATTATAACAAAATCTAAAAAAGCTATAGCTGCATTCAAATTAAGAGCAGGAGTTAATATTGGATGTAAAGTTACTTTAAGAAAAGGTAAAATGTATGATTTTGCATACAAACTATTCAATGTTGCACTTCCAAGAGTAAGAGATTTCAGAGGTGTTTCTGCTAATTCTTTTGACGGAAGAGGAAACTATTCAATGGGTGTTAAAGAACAATTAATATTCCCTGAAATTGAATATGATAAAATTGATAAAATTAGAGGTATGGATATAATATTTGTAACTACAGCTGAAACAGATGAAGAAGCTAAAGAGTTATTAACATTATTAGGAATGCCATTCAAAAATTAATTTAAAGGGTTAGTTAAGAAGAAAGGAGAAATTCATGGCTAAGAAATCTTTAAAAGTAAAACAACAAAAAGAACAAAAATATAGCACACGTGAATACAATAGATGTAAAATCTGTGGACGTCCACATGCTTATATTAGAAAATTTGGAATTTGCCGTGTATGCTTCAGAGAATTAGCACATAAAGGTGAAATTCCAGGTGTTAAAAAAGCAAGTTGGTAGGCTATATTAAAAAATAATAAATTATTATAAAAGAAAATATTGTATTAAAGTAATGAGTTTAATATAAATACTTTTAGAAAAAAAGGAGGTATAGAAATTGATAACTACTGATCCAATAGCAGATATGCTAACAAGAATAAGAAATGCAAATAGTTCAAAACATAAAACAGTAGATATTCCTTCTTCAAATATGAAATTAGCTATAGCTAATATATTATTAAATGAAGGATATATAAAAGCATTAGAAGAAATTAAAAGTGAAAACAATCAAGGGATTATAAGAATAACTTTAAAATATGATGAAAAAGGTAGTAGAGTAATTGATGGATTAAAAAGAATTAGTAAACCAGGTTTAAGAGTATATGCATCTAAAGATGAATTACCACAAGTATTAAATGGTTTAGGAATAGCATTAATCTCTACATCAAAAGGAATCAAAACAGATAAAGAAGCTAGAAATGAAGGTTTAGGTGGAGAAGTATTAGCATATGTATGGTAATAGATCTTTACTATATAACTAAAAAATATAAGCTACTAAATATTTGAAAGAAGGAGGAATAACAAAAATGTCAAGAATAGGAAATAAACCTATAACAGTCCCAGAAGGTGTTGAAGTTACATTAAATGGTAATCATATTACTGTAAAAGGACCTAAAGGAACTTTAGAAAAAGAATTACATAAAAACATGGCTGTTTCTATTGAAGGTAATGAAATTACAGTAAAAAGACCAGATGATGAAGCATTTAATAGAAGTTTACATGGATTAACAAGAACACTAATTAACAACATGATTGAAGGTGTATTACATCAATATACTAGAACATTAGAAGTTAATGGTGTTGGATATAGAGCACAATTAAAAGGTAAAAAATTAGTAATGAATTTAGGATATTCACATCCAGTTGAAATGGATGCTCCAGAAGGAATTACTTTTGAAGTACCAAATCCAAACCAAATTATAGTAAAAGGTATAGATAAAGAAGTTGTTGGTCAAACAGCAGCTGTTATCAGAACAAAAAGACCACCTGAAGTATATAGAGGTAAAGGTATCAAATATGCTGAAGAGCATATTAGAAGAAAAGAAGGAAAAGCAGGTAAAAAATAAAATTTTTAATCTGCTTACCCAGATTTTTAATGTATTAGAAAATTTGACTAATAATATAAAAATAATAAACCAACCATAAAAAACTAATGCTGTTACATTAGTTAGAAAGGAGAAAAAAATGGTTTCTAAAACAGATAGAAAAGCTGAAGTAAAAAGAAGACATATAAGAGTTCGTAGAAAAATAAGTGGAACACCAGAATGTCCTAGATTATGTGTATATAGAAGTAACAATAATTTATTTGCTCAAATAATAGATGATGTTGCTGGAAATACATTAGTAAGTGCTTCTACTTTAGATAAAGAAGTAAAAACAAAACACTCTAATAAAGAAGCTGCTAAAGAAGTTGGTACTTTAATAGCAAAAAGAGCTTTAGAAAAAAATATTAAAACAATAGTATTTGATAGAAGTGGTTATGTATATCATGGTGTAATTAAAGAATTAGCTGAAGCTGCTAGAGAAGCAGGTTTAGAATTCTAATTATAATAAATATGAGAAAAAATACATACTTAAAATATTAAAGGAGGGAAAAATAAGTCAATGGAAAATACAGTGGCAGAATTAAAAGAAAAAGTTGTTGCTATAAACAGAGTTGCTAAAGTTGTTAAAGGTGGTAGAACTTTTAGATTTAGTGCTGTAGTAGTTGTTGGTGATGAAAATGGTCATGTAGGTGTTGGAAATGGTAAAGCTTCAGAAGTTCCAGATGCTATCAAAAAAGCAATTGAAGAAGCTAAGAAAAACTTGGTTGAAGTTCCAGTTGTTAACACAACTGTACCACATGAATTTGTAGGAACTTTTGGTAGTGCAAAAGTTATGTTAAAACCAGCTGCAGAAGGTACTGGAGTTATTGCTGGTGGTAGTGTTAGACCAGTTCTAGAACTTGCAGGTTACAAAAACATCAGAACAAAAGTTATAGGAACAAACAATCCTAGAAACGTTGTATATGCTACAATTGAAGGTTTAAAATCAATGCAAACAATTGAAAAAGTAGCAGCAAAAAGAGGTAAAAAAGTAGAAGAAATATTATAAAATTTTTGTTGAAATATAAAAAGTTATAGTATATACTAAATATAATTAAAAATTAAGGAGGTGTAACCGCATAATGAAATTAGACGAATTAAGCCCAGCACAAGAAGGAAAAACAAGAACTAGAGTAGGACGTGGAGTTGGTTCAGGATTAGGAAAAACTTCAGGAAGAGGACATAAAGGTCAAAAAGCTAGATCAGGAGGCGGAGTAAGAAGAGGTTTTGAAGGTGGTCAAACACCATTGTATAGAAGATTACCAAAAAGAGGATTTACAAATATACATGCTAAAAACTATACAGAAGTAACTTTAACAATGTTGAATAAAGCTACTACTGAAGAAGTAACTGCCGAAAGTTTAATAGCTGACGGAATAATAAGCAAAGCAAACGACGGTATAGTTGTTATTGCTACAGGAAACTTAGAGAAAAAATTAGCTGTAAAAGCTAAAAGATTTACTAAAGCTGCACAAGAAAAAATTGAGGCTTTAGGTGGAAAGACAGAGGTGATTTAATTGTTCAACACCATTAAAAATGCTTTAAAGACTCCAGATGTAAGAAAAAGAGTGTTATATACTTTACTATTAATAGTAATATTTAGATTAGGATGTTTTATATCAGTACCAACAGTAAATACATTTGCTTTATCAAGTTTAAATCAAGGTGGAATTACACAGCTTATAAATACAATTTCAGGAGGAGCTTTCTCAAGATTTTCTATTTTTGCTATGTCAATAACACCATATATCACAGCTTCAATTGTTATACAATTATTAACTATGATAATACCTTCTTTGGAAAGACTAACTAAAGAAGGTGGAGAAGAAGGAAGAAATAAAATAAATAAATATACAAAAATTCTTACAATATTTTTAGCTTTTGTAGAAGGTCTAGGATTATATTTATCATATAAATCTTATGGTATATTTATAGGTTCTTTCTCAGAATCAGGATTTGAGAGATTTTTAACGGGAGCCATAGTAGTTCTATCTTTCATGGCTGGTACAGCTTTCCTTATGTGGTTAGGAGAACAAATAACTAACAAAGGAATTGGAAATGGAATATCAATAATAATATTTGTTGGTATAGTTTCAGGTTTACCAAGTGCTGTTACTATGTTAAAAAATTTAATATTTACAACTCCATTCAGCACAACAAATTTAATTACAGCTTTAGGTATAATAATAGGAGCAGTTCTATTAATAACAGGTGTAGTATTTGTACAACAAGCTGAAAGAAGAGTTCCAGTACAATATTCAAAAAGAGTTGTGGGAAGAAAAATGGTAGGTGCACAAAATACACATATTCCATTGAAATTAGCAATGGCTGGTGTAATGCCAATAATTTTCGCATCATCATTTATGACATTCCCAGCAATGATAATTCAAATATTTAAACATGATATAGCTAGTCAAACAGGATTTTTAGCTACATTATATAAATTATCAATTGCAACATCAACTTCAACATTAACAACAGCAGAAGGTGTAACATCATCTTTACCATTAGGATATTCAATTGCTAATGCTATAATTTATTTATTACTTATTGTTGGATTTACATTTTTCTATACATATGCAACATTTAATCCTGCAGAAGTATCAAATAATATTAAGAAAAACGGTGGTTTTATTCCAGGAATAAGAGCTGGAAAACCAACAACTCAATATTTATCATCTATAATTTCTAAATTAACTTGGTTTGGAGGATTGTTCTTAGCAATAATTGCAATACTTCCAATGATGGTTAGATTTACAAGTTTAGATTTAGCTTTTGGAGGAACATCAATACTTATCGTAGTAGGTGTAGCATTAGAAACAGTGCAACAATTAGAATCACAATTAGTAATGAGACACTATAAAGGATTTTTAGGATAATATTTAGTTTATAAATATAGTGTTTATGTTAGATATAAAAACATACAGATATTGAGGTTGGAAGAAAAAATAATACTTCCAACTTCAAACCTGTTTATATAATTTTTTAAATAACTAATTGAAAAAGTTTAATATTAAAATTTTGCATTTGTAATTTTACAAAATGTAGTTATTTAAAAAGTTATATAATTAATTATATAGCGAAAAGGAGGATTATAAATTATGATAATAATTATGTTAGGCGCACAGGGAACAGGAAAAGGTACAGTAGCAGGAATTTTAAATAAAAAAAATAACTGGGTACAATTATCAACAGGTGATATATTTAGAGAAAATATATCAAAAGGAACAGAATTAGGAATAGAGGCTAATAAATATATTTCAAAGGGATGCTTGGTTCCAGATGAAGTTACTATATCTATGGTTGAAAAAAGATTAGAAGAATTAAAAAATGAAAAAGGAATAATATTAGATGGTTTCCCAAGAACAATAAATCAAGCTAAAAAATTAGATGAAATTTTAGCTAAAAAAGGCGAGAAAGTTGATTGGGTAATTAATTTAGAAACTCCTAGAGATGAAATTATTGAAAGAATGATGAATAGAAGAGTATGCTCAAATTCAGAATGTAAAGCAACTTATAATTTAAAATTGCATCCATCAAAAGTTGAAGGAATTTGTGATATATGTGGTTCTAAATTAATTAGAAGAGCTGATGATTCAGATGCTAGTGCAATAGAAAAAAGATTAGAAATTTATGATACAGAAACAAGACCTTTGGTAGATTTTTATAAAGAAAAAGGTATTGTTATTGTTGAAGAAATTAGCCAAAAAATAAATAGGTTTGCTGATGAAGCTTGTGAAGATTTTATGAAGAAAATTCAAAAATAATTGAAATTCATGAAAAATGTATAATAAAATTTTTAGTATGAAAGTTTTATAAAAAAATTCAAAAATAATAGATATAAAAAGGAAGTAATTAAAGTGGTAACTATAAAATCAAAAAAAGAAATAGAACTAATGAGAGAGGCTTGTAAAGTAACTGCGTTGGTACATAAAGCATTAAAAGAAAATATAAGACCAGGAATTACAACATTAGAACTAGATAAAATAGCAGCAAAAGTTATTAAAGAAAATAGTGGAATAGCAGCACAAAAAGGTTATAACCCAGGAATAAAAGGGGTACCACCTTTTCCTGCTACAATTTGTACATCTATTAATGATGAAGTAATTCATGGAATACCTTCTAGTAGAGTAAAACTAAAAGAAGGTGATATTGTTAGTATAGATTTAGTTGTATTAAAAGATGGATTTAATGGTGATGCTGCTAGAACATATGTTGTTGGAAAAGGTAGTAAACAAGCATATGATTTGGTAAATATAACAGAACAGGCATTTTTTGAAGGGATAAAATATGCTGTTAAAGGAAATAGAATAGGTGATGTATGTCATGCTATTGGAACTTTTGTTGAAAAAAATGGCTATTCAGTGGTAAAGGAATTTCAAGGTCATGGAATTGGAAGACAAATGCATGAAGATCCAGGAATACCAAACTATGGAAAACCAGGAAGGGGAATAAGACTTGAACCTGGTATGACTCTAGCAATTGAACCAATGGTTATACAAGGAAAAGAAGACATTTTAGAATTAGATGATGGATGGACAATTATAACAGAAGATGGAAGTTTGTCTGCACATTATGAAAATACAATTTTAATTACAGAAAATGAGCCAGAAATATTGACTTTGTTATAAATTTGTAATATAATATAAAAGCTATTATATGTGAATTAGCAATTATTATTTGTAGATTAAAAATAAAATTTGGGAGGTTAACATGTCAAAAGAAGATGTTATAGAATTAGAAGGAACAGTTGTTGAAACATTACCTAATACAAACTTCAAGGTTGAACTTGAAAATGGACATCAAATTTTAGCTCATATTTCTGGAAAATTAAGAATGAACTATATAAAAATTCTTCCAGGAGATAAAGTAAAAGTAGAACTTTCACCTTATGATTTAACAAGGGGAAGAATTACTTGGAGAGCAAAATAAAAACAGAACAAATTTTAATATATATACAAAAGCAAATAGTGTTTGAGTAATTTATGAGGTGCGATGTGAGATGTATAAAATTACATTTAGCCTGTTATTGTATACGTCTGACCTCACGCATCATTAAAATTATACAAACACTATATGTAGGTTATTGTAATAAAAATTACAGGAGGTGTAGTGAAATGAAAGTAAGACCATCAGTTAAAAAAATGTGTGAAAAATGCAAAGTAATCAAAAGAAAAGGTGTTATCAGAGTAATTTGTGAAAATCCAAAACACAAACAAAGACAAGGATAATTTTAATTTTTTCATGGTATTAACACAAGTTATGTAAGCGGCTGATAAATTATTTAATTTGTGTTTATATATAACATTTTATATTAATTAAAGATTAGTATAATTAAAAAATCCGATTTAATTATATTAATGCATTTCACCTTTAATGTAATATAGAATATTCAAAACAATAATAAAATAAAAAACAAAATATTTTGGAGGTGCTAAAATAATGGCTCGTATATCAGGAGTAGATTTACCTAGAGAAAAAAGAGTAGAAATTGGATTAACATATATTTATGGTATAGGTTTACCAAGTTCACAAAAAATATTAAAACAAGCTGGTGTTAACCCAGATACTAGAGTAAAAGATTTAACTGATGATCAAGTACAAGCAATAAGAAATGCTATGGAAGGTCATTTAGTTGAAGGTGACTTACGTAGAGAAGTTGCTCTTAATATCAAGAGATTAACAGAAATAGGATGCTACAGAGGTTTAAGACATAGAAGAGGATTACCAGTAAGAGGACAAAGAACAAAAACTAATGCTCGTACAAGAAAAGGTCCTAGAAAATTAGTAAGTAAAAGTAAAAAATAATTAGGGAGGTAAAACATAAAATGGCTACTAAAAATGTAACAAAAAGAGTTACTAGAAGAAGAGATAGAAAAAATATCGAAAAAGGTATGGCTCATATTCATTCTAGTTTTAATAATACAATAGTTACAATATCTGATGTTCAAGGTAATGTTTTATCTTGGGCAAGTGCTGGACAATTAGGATTTAAAGGTTCTAGAAAAAGCACACCATTCGCAGCTGGAGAAGCAGCAGAAACAGCAGCTAAAACAGCTATGGAACATGGTTTAAAATCAGTAGAAGTATTTGTAAAAGGACCAGGTTCTGGTCGTGAAGCAGCTATAAGATCATTACAAGCTGCAGGTCTAGAAATAAGCAGTATTAAAGATGTAACACCAATACCACACAATGGTTGTAGACCACCAAAAAGACGTCGTGTATAATAAAAATAATATCATGATGATTTGAAAATAATTAAGGAAGGTGAAATAGAAAAATGGCAAGATATAAAGATGAACAATGCCGTATTTGCCGTAGAGAAGGACAAAAGTTATTCTTAAAAGGTTCAAGATGTTATTCTGATAAATGTAGTATTTCTAGAAGAAACTACGCACCAGGACAAAATGGACAAAAAAAGAAGAAACTATCTGAATATGGTACTCAATTAAGAGAAAAACAAAAAACAAAAGCTTTTTATGGTGTAAGTGAAAAGCAATTTAGAAAATATTTTGAAATGGCTTCTAATAGCAAAGGTATTACTGGTGAAGTATTACTACAAATATTAGAGAGTAGATTAGATAATGTTGTATATAGACTAGGTTTAGCTAGTTCAAGAGCACAAGCTAGAATGCAAGTAACACATGGTGCTTTTGAAGTTAATGGACAAAAAGTTGATATACCATCATATTTAGTAAAAGCAGGAGATGTAATAGCTGTTAGAGAAATAAGAAAAGATAATGGAACAATAAAATTAAGTGCTGAAGAAAATGCATCTAGACCAGTTCCAGCTTGGTTAGAAAAAGATGCAGAAAACTTAAGTGGTAAAGTTATCAAATTAGCATCAAGAGATGAAATAGATCTACCAGTAGAAGAACATTTAATAGTAGAGCTTTACTCAAAATAATAGTTGTAAATGGATTAAAGGAAAGTTTATATTTTTTAATAAATTATTATTTAATTTGTTTATATTTAAAAATAAAGTTCAAAAGAATCAATTTTGTTTTTTATGATAATAAAAAATGTATACTTTAACTTTAAAACTGGATATAAAAAATGATTAATTATTAGGAGGTTAAAATGATAGAATTTGAAAAGCCAAATATTAAATGCTTAGAGATGGACAATGATAATAATTATGCTAAATTTGTTTGTGAACCATTGGAAAGAGGTTATGGTATAACAATAGGAAATTCATTAAGAAGAATATTACTTTCATCATTACCTGGAAGTGCTATAACAGGTGTAAAAATAGAAGGTGTATTACATGAGTTTTCAACAATACCAAATGTAGTAGAAGATGTACCAGAGATAATTGTTAATCTTAAAAATGTAAGATTAAAATTAGATAAAAACGAAGAAAAAACTCTAAGAATTAACTTTAAAGGAGAAGGAGAAGTTACTGCTGGAGATATAATGACAGATGGAACAGTTGAAATATTAAATCCAGATTTACATATTGCTACTGTTGCAGAAGGTGGTTCATTAGTAATGGAATTAACAGCTGAAATGGGTAGAGGATACAATACAGCTGAGAAAAACAAAAAGGAAAATCAACCTTTAGGAGTTCTTCCAATAGATTCTATCTATACACCAGTTAAAAAAGTTAATTATTCAGTTGAAAACACTAGAGTTGGGCAAATGGTAGATTTTGATAAATTAACAATAGAAGTTTGGACTGATGGAAGTTTAAAACCATATGAAGCATTAAGTTTAGCAGCAAAAGTTATGACTGGACACTTAGAATTATTTATAGATTTATCAGAGGCAACAAAAAATACTCAAGTAATGATTGAAAAAGAAGAATTCAAGAAAGAAAAAGTATTAGAAATGTCTATTGAAGATTTAGAATTATCTGTTAGATCATTTAACTGTTTAAAAAGAGCTAATATCTCTACAGTTGAAGACTTAACAAATAAAACAGAATCAGATATGATGAAAGTTAGAAATCTAGGTAAAAAATCTTTAGATGAAGTAACAAATAAATTACATTCATTAGGTCTAGATTTTGCTAGAGAAGAAGATTAATTAGTTTTTGATAAATAAACTAATATAGAATTTTACTTATTAATAAAAAAGAGAGGGTGAAAAAAGTGGCAATTAATAGAAAATTAGGTAGAACTACAGATATAAGAAATGCTATGTTAAAAACAGGTTTAACAGATTTACTATTACATGGTAAAATCGAAACAACAGAAGCTAGAGCTAAAGAATTAAAAGCTATGGCTGACAGTATAATAGCATTAGCTATAAGAGAAAAAGATAACTATGAAACTGTTGATGCTAAAGTAGTAAAAGCTAAATTAGATAGCAATGGTAGAAAAGTTACAGAACTTGCAAAAAGCAAAAATGGTAAAGAATATTTAAAAGTTGTAAAAGAAGAAACAACTGAAAAAAGACAAAAAGATATGCCATCAAGATTAAATGCAAGAAGAAAAATGATGACTATGGTAAATAAAGTAACAGATAGCGAAGGAAATAAAATAGATTTAACATCTAAATTATTTAACGAATTAGCTCCTAAATATGAAGGTAGAAATGGTGGTTATACACGTATAATCAAAAAAGGACCTAGAAGAGGAGATGCAGCTGAAGTTGTTATATTAGCTTTAGTTTAAAATTTATAAAAAGCGAAAAAAGTATTGATGTACTGAACCCAAAAAGTTGGACAGTATAAATTAGGCTACTAACATGGAATGTTTTCTGTATTGGACAGGGGACATTCCTTTTAGTTTGCTCTTAATTCTTCTGTTATTGTAATATTCTATATATTCAATTATATCATTTTCTAATTCTTCTATATTTTTATATTCTTTTTCTTTTATATAATAAAGTTCTGATTTTAATATTCCAAAAAAGTTTTCTGCACATGCATTATCTAAACAATTTCCTTTTCTTGACATACTTTGTCTAATACCCTTTTGCTCTAAAAGATATTGATATTGCTTCATTTGATACTGCCAACCTTGATCTGAATGTAATATTAAATTTGTATTATCGGTTATTTTATTAAAGGCTTTTTCTAACATATCCACTACTTGATTAAATACTGGATGCCTTGATAAATTAAAGCTTATTACTTCACCATTAAATAAATCTACTATTGGAGATAAATAAAGTTTATCATTATTAACTTTAAATTCCGTTACATCTGTAACCCATTTTTGATTTGGTTTATCTGCTTTAAAATCTCTTTTTAATAAATTATCTGCTATTTTTCCTATTGTTCCTTGATATGAATTATATCTTCTTTTCGGTCTTTGAATACTTTGTAATCCCATTATTTTCATTAATTTTGCAACTGTCTTATGATTTATTACATATCCACGATTTCTCATTTCTAGTGTTATTCTTCGATAACCATAACGTCCTTTATTTTCATGGAATATTGATAGAATTTCGTCTTTTTCAACCTTATATTTATCTTCTTTTTTTAGATTATTTAAATGATAATAGAATGTACTTCTTGGCATTTCTGCTAATTTTAATAATTCTCTCAAGCTATATTTTTGCCTTAATTCATTGACAACAATTACTTTTTCTTGTTCTCTCGCTTGATTCTTTCCTGAACTAAGGCATTTAATTTTTTTAAGTATTCATTCTCCATTCGAAGACGTTGATTTTCCGCCATTAAATCTTCTTCTATTTCTTTATCTATTTTTTTCTTTTTGGGTTTAGAATTCATATTCTTATTTCTACCACGTCGCTCAATGTATAAGCCTTGCGGTCCTTCCTCATAATATATACGTTCCCATTTCAATACAACAGAATGATTGCCTAATTTAAAATAATTAGCTGTTTCTGTTGCTGATAAATGATTAGTATGCATATATTCTACAACATTTTGCTTAAAATTACCATCATAACTTGATTTTAAATTTTTAAAAATCCATTCAACACCATATAATTGATATTTATCAACCCATTGTTTAATTGGTGTCATGCTTGGAATATTAAATTTTTTACAACATTCTGAATAACTATGATGTTCCTGTAAATAATATTTTACCACTTCTAACTTAAATTCCTTTGAATATTTTGACATAAAAAATGAACCCTCCTTGTTAAACTTTTTGTCTAACATTTTGGGTTCACTTCATGACTTTTTTCGCTTTTTTCAATTTCATTGGTTTAAAACACAAATTTTTCGCTAATATTTTTATTAAAAAAATTGAACCAAAGAGAAAAATTAGATGTCTAATTAGTAAAGGGGAGGAGGTAAAAAATGGAACTAGTAGAAAAACCAAAAAAATGGTGATATAGAAGCTTTTGGTGAGCTAATTGAGAATAACAAATTAAAAATGTATAAAACAGCTAAATCTATTTTAAATAATGAAGATGACATTTGTGATGCAATACAAGAAACTTTGATTAGTATATACAAAAATTTGAATAAGTTAAAAGAAAATAAATTTTTCTCTACTTGGATAATACGAATTTTAATAAACAAATGTTATGACATTATTGCAAAAAACAAAAGTCAAGGAAAAGTTGTAGATATATTAGAAGTGCAAGATTTAAAAACATATGATAAATATGAATGTAATTCAATAGTTAGTAAAGCACTAGATGAAATTGAAGAAGACTTAAGAACTATAACAGTATTATATTATTATAACGGTTTTTCTGTAAAAGAAATTTCAGAAATGCTAAATATTCCTGAAGGAACTGTTGAGAGTATCGAAAAGTTTGTGTAAACTTTTCGATACTCTCTTACTATAATAAAGAATATACATTTTTTTATTATTTAGATAGTGTAAAATAAAGTTGTCCCTTTTCAATACCTCGTCTAGTTGCACCAGCTATGGCAGCTGCTTCATCTCGTATTGCCTTTTCTCTTAATTCTGCCAATCTTCTTTCAGCTGCATCACCGCTTAAATATTCTAATTCCTCTTCAGCTTTTTTTACATATTCATTTTCAATCATGCTAATTTCCTCCAAATTTCTACAACTAATAAAGGTTAGCCATTCTTCTAGCTTATTTGATATTCTTTTACATTTTTGCTTGAATTTTGGTAATTGTATATAGTGAATTTTATTAAAATAGATAGATAATTTAATTAATGAAATCAAATTTTATATTCAATATTAAAATAGTTTAACTAAAAATAGTCAATAGACTTCAGGTAAAATTCATAGAAGATTCACTGTAATTTCACAATCACTTAAAACTGATTGTCATAGATAAAAATTTGCATCTAATAATAATTATTTACTAAAACTTGAAATCAAGAAAAAAATTTATTATAAAAATAGTAAATTTTTTTCTTGATTTTTTAATTTTGTATTAGTAAAATATATACAAGGAGGGAGTACTATGAGTGAAAATAATGAAACAAAAATAAATGAAAATATAGAAAATAAACAAGTTCAAGATAAAATTAAAAACAATAAAGGCAAAAAAGTAATAGTAAGAATTGCTTGTGTTGTGGTAATTGCTGGAGTTGGCTTTTTAGTAGGAGCAAATAGCAGTAAAATTTTTAAAAACCAAAGCAAGGATACTCAAACAAATAGTAACTCAAATAACAGTATAAATATAGAACAATCAAACAGCGATAAACAAGATAATAATAATTCTAATAATCAAGACAATAAAAAACAAGAATATACTCAAAATGAATTAGAACAAATGGCATTAGATTATTATGAGAAAAAAACAGGATATAGACCAGGAAAAGTAGCTTCTGAATTACAACAAGATGGAAAACTTGCAATTCAGTTATATGATGATATGGGAGGTCATAATAGTACTTCAGATTGGTATATAATTGACACAAAAACAGCACAAGGAACAGATATTTTAGAAAATCAGATTGATTTGAAAAATAAAACATTTACAATAACTAAAGATGAAATCTCTGTAAAATATAATATTCAAATTGTAAAAAAATTGAAAAAAGAAAATGCTAAGTATTTTTACAAAAATTTTATTCCAGAAATTTCAGGAATAAATAAAACTGTTGCAACATCAATAGAAAATCAAGTTAAAAGAATTTACGATAAAACCTATAAAGAAATATTATCAAATACAGAAGATGATTATATTATGGAAATATTAGATGAAAATTCAAAATTAGAAAATTATAATATAGGTTTTAATGTAATAGCTGAACCAGAATATATCAATGATAAAATAGTAACATTTGAATACAAATTTAGAGGTAATCTAGGAGGAGTAAGCTGGGATGCTAATAGTGGCTATTCTTTTAATATTAAAACTGGTGAAGTGCTAAAATTGAAAGATATAATTACAGATGGAACTAAATATACTAAAATAGCTAAAAATAGTATAATGAATGCATTAAAAACAGATAGCAGATATGACACATTAAATAATGGGTATGAAGAAGTTGTGGATTCTACTGTTAAATTTGATGAAAATAAAGAAGTGTACTTAAGAGAAGATGGGGTAGTTTTAATTATACCTAAAGATGTAATCGGCTCAGGAGCAGATGGAGAGTTTGAGTTTGTTATTACATATGATGAATTAAAAGATTGTATTGATTTAGAGAAAATATTATAAAGAGGAGTTTAAATATACTCCTCTAAAATATCCCATACATCCTCACTATAAATTTTTCTTTCAGCAGAAAATGGTATAAATGTAAAATCTCCAATAGGATTTAAATCGCTCTGAATGGCTTTTACAGCGTTATCTACTTTCGTAACAGCTATTTTATCAGCCTTATTGCAAATTACCATAAATGGCAATCCTGAGCGAATAATATAATCATACATCATTCTATCATTAGCTCCAGGCTCATGTCTAATATCAATTAACAATATAATCAAAGATATATTTTTTCTAATATGTAAATACTCATCAATAAAGATATTAACCTTAGCCTGTTCAACTTTAGACATTTTACTATAACCATAACCAGGCAAATCAACAAAATAAAATTTATCATCCATATTATAAAAATTAATTTGTCTAGTTTTTCCGGGTTCACTGCTAGTTCTAGCTAATTTTTTTCTGTTAATCATAGTATTAATAAAAGAAGATTTTCCAACATTAGACTTGCCAACCAAAACAATTTCAGGTAACCCTGAAACGGGATACTGCTTAGGAGAAGTTGCAGAAATCTCAATTTTAGGATTTTTTATTAACATTTTTTCACCCCCAAAAGAATAAAATTTTTACTTTAGCATTAACCCTAAATTGTGGCGTTAACCAAAGGCACCAAACTTTAATTAACAGAAATCTTATCAAGTCCACCCATATAAGGACGCAAAACTTCAGGAATAATAACACTTCCATCAGCCTGATAATTATTTTCAATTAAAGCAATAAGCATTCTAGGAGGAGCAACAACAGTATTATTTAAAGTATGAGCATAATAATTGCCTTTTTCACCCTTAATACGAATTCCAAGTCTACGAGCTTGTGCATCTGTTAAATTAGAACAACTACCAACTTCAAAATACTCTTTACGTCTAGGACTCCAAGCCTCAACATCAACACTTTTAGCCTTTAAGTCAGCTAAATCTCCACTACAACATTCCAAAGTACGAACAGGAATATCCATACTTCTAAATAATTCAACAGTATAATTCCACATTTTATCATACCATTCATAGCTTTCTTCTGGTTCGCAAACAACTATCATTTCTTGTTTTTCAAATTGATGAATTCTATAAACACCACGTTCTTCAATACCATGTGCACCTTTTTCCTTTCTAAAACAAGGAGAGTATGAAGTCATAGTATAAGGTAAATCAGCTTTTTGAAGAATTTGATCCTTAAATTTACCAATCATAGAATGTTCACTAGTTCCTATTAAATATAAATCTTCACCTTCAATTTTATACATCATAGCATCCATTTCTTCAAAACTCATAACACCAGTTACAACATCTGAACGAATCATATATGGTGGAATACAATAAGTAAAACCTTTATTAATCATAAAATCTCTAGCATAAGTTAAAACAGCAGAATGAAGTCTTGCAATATTTCCCATTAAATAATAAAAACCATTTCCAGCAACTCTACGAGCAGAATCTAAATCTAAACCATTTAAAGCTTCCATTATTTCACCATGATATGGTATTTCATAATCTGGGACTACTGGTTCACCATATTTTTTAACTTCTACATTTTTTGTGTCATTTTCACCAATAGGCACAGATTCATGCATTATATTAGGGATTTTCATCATTCTCTTTTTAATTTCCTCAGCATACTCATTTTCTAACTTTTCATTTTCTGTAAGTTGATTATTAATATCTTGAACTTGAACCTTAATTTTTTCAGCCTCATCTTTTTCACCGTTTCTCATTAAATTTCCTATTTGGCTACTTAATGAATTACGCATACTTCTAAGTTCATCACCTTTTAATTTTACCTCACGATTTTTTTTGTCAAGCTCAATAACCTCATCTACTAAAACCAATTTATGGTCTTGAAATTTTTTCTTGATATTTTCCTTTACAATATCAGGATTCTCTCTTAAAAATTTAATATCTATCATAAACTTTTCTTCCTTATATAATTATTTAGGTTTTTAAATTGGATCTACCCATAAACCCATTTATTTAAATTTATGCTTTTTAATTGTTAAATTTATATTAATACTTAATTGTAAAATTTATATTAATACTATAGATTTTATTTTTACATTTTTTAACTTGAAAACATTAGTTAATATAATTCTTTTCAATTTCTTCACATAACTTAAATCTTTTCGACTGCTTTGCTATATTATCTGGCCTATCTAAAGAAATTTCAGACAAAAACATTGATTCTGGTCTTACCCAAATTTGTTTATCATCTTCACGTGAATATAAAGGTTTATAAACAACCATTTTTTCTTGAGTTTCACTATCATATGCAATATTTTCAACAAAATAGTAATTACCCTTAAAATGTCTATAAACTCGTCCAACTTTCACATGTTCCATAAAATTACCTCCTTAAAAATTACTGGTGAAAATTAAACAAAATAATACAAAGCATATGAGATAGCACAATAATAATTATTATAATAATACTGAAATAATGCTACAATAATAATAGCGATAATAAAAACAAAAACGCCCTCATGAAAAAATCATAAGGACGATAAAAATCGCGGTGCCACCTTAATTATAAAAATTATCCAATAAAATAATTTTTATATCTTAACAATGCTTATAACCTTGCATTAATAGGTTTAGTTTTCACTAAAAGCTAAAGAGTAGATTCATAAATTATTTTAAGTTATTCTCACCAACCATAACCTCTCTGAAATAAAATTTAAATTTATTACTAGTCTCTTGTACTGCCACATATTATGTTGATATTTTACCACATATAATTATAAAAAGCAAGGCAAATTTTACAATTTTCCTTGCTTATAAATTGCAATAATAAGTGTCGCACTTTTTGTAATAAAATTACAAATATATTT
>USQY01000006.1 GCA_900557045.1 uncultured Clostridium sp. | reverse complement strand
TTATATTTTTTATAAAAGTGAAAATTATAATCTTTAAGTTTATAAAATTTATCATCTATTCTATTATCTCTAATTTTAAATGGCTTCAAAATACTAAAGTTTGATAATAGTATTGTTATATTGTTAAAAAATAAGAAAACAAATAGAATAATTTTTATTATTAAGTAAATTATTAATAATATTTCTTTTAAATTATGGTTTAGTGAAGCTAAATATTTATAATAAACTGGGACAGCAGCTGAAGAAAAAAATATAACAAAAATATACATTGATAGCAGTTTATAAAATTTCTTATCTGTTGATAAAGGTTGTTCTTTCTTATAAGTTTCAAATATGTTTTTTAGCAAAAGAATTGCAGGGATAATTAAATATATGATTATATTAATAAAATTGTTAAACTTTATATATAATGTAATTACAGTAAATATCACTGCTATAATCACTGCTTTCATTTTTATTTTATTAATTTTGTCTGATAACAATATATTTTTAGATTCATTCTTTTGCTCCTTTAAGTCTATTATTATTGTTAATACAAAATTTATAAGAAGCAAAAAGATAATAGAATAGTCAAAAATAGTGTTATTTAAAATAAATTTTAACATAAAACACCTCCGTAAATTAGTTATATATTTTACCATTTATTGTAAATATTAGCAATAATTATAAGGTAATTTATAATGCCTACATTCTACGACTTCGGGGGTGGAGACGGTGCTGAAGTAATCTATGCTCTTAGAAATAATTCTACATTTTCTAATAAAATATTAGAAGAGCTTCAAAAATCTGGACAAAATATTAGAAAGAATTATCAGCAAAGACTTCCTTCTAATCCTATAAAAGATTATTATTTTATACATAGAAATACCCCTGACACGGAAGCGGTTATTGTTGAATATGGTTTTTTAGACTCTAAAGGAGACGACGCTATACAACTTAAAAATAATTATGAAGATTATGCAGAAGCAGTAGTAAGAGCTATTACTGAATATAAAGGCTTAGCTTATACTGCACCTTCAGCAAGTGACTTCTACACTGTTCAAAAAGGAGATTCTTTATGGATAATTGCTAATAAGTTTGGTCTTACTGTAGATGAGTTAAAAGCGTTAAATAATTTGAAATCTAATACAATTAGTGTGGGACAGAATTTGAAGGTTAAAATGAACGAAGAGAAACCTTTAGAGGATTACTTACTTTATACTGTTAAAAGTGGAGACTCTTTGTGGAAAATTGCGAGTATGTATGATACAACTGTTGATACTTTGATGAAGATCAATAATTTAAAAGGAAATTCTTTAACTATTAATCAGCAACTACTTGTACCTAAGAAGAAAGACATTGATATAGATATTAGTAAAAATGATAAGGGAATATACTATACAGTTAAAAGTGGAGACACGCTTTACAAGATAGCTAACTCGTATAATGTTAGTGTTGATAAGATAAAAAGTGCAAATAAGCTTACAAGTAATACATTAAGTATCGGGCAAAAACTTCTTATTCCGACAGTGACTACAGATGTAACTGAAAACGATAAACCATCAAGTGCTGGTATAAACTATGTTGTAGTTAAGGGAGATAACTTGTATACAATTGCTAATAAGTATGGAGTTAGTGTTAATGATATTAAGTCTTTAAATAATTTAAAAAGTAATACTCTTCAAATTGGACAAGTACTTAAAATTCCTGGAACTGAATCTTATACAAATTATACTGTTAAAAAAGGAGACTCTTTGTGGAAGATTGCAAATACTTATGGAGTTACTGTAAATGACTTAGTTAAAACTAATAATTTAAGTGGTACTAGTTTGAGTATTGGACAAGAGATTCTGATACCGACTAAATAAAAAAAGATACCCTAGAATATATTAAATGGGTATCTTTTTGGTATGTCTAAATTAAATGTCATTTTTTCTTTTGTAACTGGATGGTAGAAACTTAGAGATATTGCAAATAGGGCTATACTTGTTTTTAAGTCAGCATTTTTATTATATCTTGCATCTGCAATTAAGGGATGATTTCTACTTGAAAACTGTACTCTTATTTGATGTGAACGGCCAGTATGCAAGTTTATTTTTACAAGACTCATGTTATCTTTATAAGAAATTAAAGTGTAGTCTAAAATAGAAAGTTTGCCTTTTTCTTTTGTTGTTACATAGCTAGTGTTGGTTTTTTCGTCTTTTGTTAAGTAGTCTGTGAATGTGTCACTTTTGTTCATTTTTCCTTTAGCAACTGCGATGTATGTTTTAGCAAATTTATTTTCATTTATTTGTTTACTAAGTCTAGAAGCTGCTTTTGAAGTTTTTGCAAATACCATTACTCCTCCGACTGGTCTATCAAGTCTGTGGACAAGTCCTAAGTAAACGTTACCTGGTTTGTTATATTTTATTCTTATATACTCTTTTATAATAGTTAGTAAATCTTTGTCTTTTGAAGAGTCCTCGCATACTGGAATATTAGGTTTCTTTTCTACTACTATTATGTGATTATCTTCGTATAAGATATTTAACTCAGTCAATTCTTCCATATATTCCACAAGGAAGTACTAAGTTGTTTTCCGTTATTGGTAATCCTATTTCTCCTGTTTCTATATTTTTTCCTTTAAAAGTCATGCTTAGAATGTTATTTAATGATGTTGGACTTACTCCTGTTGTGTATGAATTAATTAAAACGAATGAATAGTTTTCGTCTAGTATGTCTTTTACTTTTTGAAGTAATTCTTTTAGATTATCAACTAGTCTCCATACTTCACCATTTGGGCCTCTTCCATAACTTGGTGGGTCCATTATTACTCCGTGGTATGTTCTTCCTCTTCTTTTTTCTCTTTCTAAAAATTTTATTACATCATCTACGATAAATCTGATTTTGTTGTTTTCTAATTTGCAAAGTTTCATGTTTTCTTTCGCCCACTCAGTCATTCCTTTTGAAGCGTCTACGTGTACTACTTCTTCTGCACCTGCAATACTAGAGGCCATTGTAGCACATCCAGTATAAGCAAATAAGTTTAGTACTCGCATATTTGGACCAAAGGCACTTACTTTTTCCATTATGTAATCCCAGTTTGTAGCTTGTTCAGGGAAAATACCTGTGTGTTTAAAGTTTGTTGGACTTACTTTGAATGTTAAGTTTTTATAGTTTATCTGCCAACTACTAGCAAGTTTTTTCTTGTATTCCCAGTAACCCCCACCTTTGTTACTTCTATGATATACTGCGTCAGATTTATTCCAAATGTTATTATTAGTCTTGTCCCAAATTATTTGTGGGTCAGGTCTGTTAAGGATTACACTACCCCACCTTTCTAATTTTTCTCCGTTTCCACTTGCAAGTAATTCATAGTCTTTCCAATTATTACTTATTCTCATTATTATCTCCTAACTATTTAAACCTAGCATTTAGCTAGGTCTTTTTTATAAATTTACATTGTGATAAATGTTACTAACATCATCTACTTCTTCAAGCATTGTTAATATTTTATTAAATGCAGCTAAGTCTTCTCCTTCTAGTGTAACCATGTCTTTTGCATATTTTCCAATTTCGTCTACTTCAAAAGATATTCCTGGAAATGCATCTTCTAAAGCTTTTTTCATAGCACTATAGTTACTAGGTTCAGAGTAAACTATAATTAAGTCGTCATCAGTTTCCATATCATTCATGTCAACATCAGCATTTATTAATGCTTCCATTACTTCGTCTTCAGTGTGTCCTTTAAAACCAAGTGCACATAAATTTTCATACATATATGAAATTGCTCCTTGACCAGCTACTTTCATTGCAGTTTTGTTTGCAACTGTTTTTATACTTGCAACTGTTCTATTAACGTTGTCACTTAAGCATTTAATAATTAAGTTACTTCCGGCTGGACCAAATGCTTCATACTCACATACAGTGTAGTCTTCACCGACACCTTTGTTAACTTTGTCTATACTTCTTTGTATTACATCGGCTGGCACTTGTTCTTTTTTAGCCTTTTCTATTAAACTTCTAAGTGCAAGGTTCCCATTAGGGTCTGTTCCACCAGTTTTTGCTACTTGATATATCTCCTTTGCATATATTGAATATAATTTTGATTTCATTGCTGCTGTTTTAGCCATTGATGCAGCTCTTACTTCATGTGCTCTTCCCACACAAATCACCTTCCTTTAATCTAAACTTTCGGTTTCTTTTACTATTTTAATATATTTTTCATTATTTTTAAAGATATTTTTGTCATTTTTTTCTAAAAATTCTAAAGAATCTTCTTTTACTCTCATTAAAACCTTAAAATCTCTTTTAATATCAGCTATTTTAAATGACATATCTCCGCTTTGTCTTACACCAAATATGTCTCCTTCTTTTCTCATTTCATAATCTTTTTCAGTAATGTAAAATCCATCACTAGAACTTGCTAAGACACTAAGTCTTTCGTTTTTTTCGCTTCCTATTAGAATGCATGTGGACTCTAGACTGTTTCTTCCGATTCTTCCTCTTAATTGGTGGAGTGTTGCTAGACCAAACCTCTCAGCGTTAAATATAACCATCATTGTCGCATTAGGGTTGTCTACCCCCACTTCTATTACTGTAGTAGAAACTAATACTTTAGTTTTTCCACTTATAAAATCATTCATAACTGTTTCTTTTTCTTCTTTAGTTAGTTTTCCATGTAACAAGCCTATCTTCACCTTGTTATTGAATGCTAACTCCATTTTTGTTTTAAGTTCTGTTACAGGAGTTAAGTCTAGAGTTTCGTTTTCTTCAATTAATGGACTTACTACATATATTTGATGGTTTTTCTTTAGTTCTTCTAGCATTAAGTATAAGACATTTTTAATTTCTTTTTCGTCTTTTATTATTGTTTTTATTTCTTTTCTACCACTTGGTTTTGTTTTTATTAGTGATATGTCCATATCTCCATATATAGTTAGAGCATAGGTTCTAGGAATTGGGGTTGCTGACATATATAATATATCAGGTAGTGCGCCTTTGTTTCTTAACGACTCTCTTTGAGTTACTCCAAAACGGTGTTGCTCGTCTGTTATTACAAGTCCTAAGTTTTTAAATGATACTTTGTCACTTAGTAATGCGTGTGTACCGATTAGCAAGTCTATTTTGCCATTTTTTAGGTCTTTGTAAATTGTTTCTTTTTCTTTCTTTTTTGTTGTGCCTAAGAGAAGTGCTATATTAATGTTTGTATTTGATAGTAGTTTTTTTACATTTTCATAGTGCTGAGTTGCTAATATTTCAGTTGGTGCCATCAAAGCAGTTTGATATCCACTTAGATAAGTTATGTATGCACTTATTATTCCGACTATTGTTTTTCCACTTCCTACGTCTCCACATATAAGTCTATTCATTCTTTTATTACTTGTTAAGTCGTTATATATCTCTTTTACAGCAGTGATTTGGTCTTTTGTTAATTCAAATGGAAGTGTGTTTATATAGTTTTGTACATCTAATTTATTGCATTGTTTAGGTTCTTTTTTTGTATCTGTTGT
Source organism: uncultured Clostridium sp. (assembly GCA_900557045.1). Lineage (GTDB taxonomy): Bacteria > Bacillota > Clostridia > TANB77 > CAG-508 > CAG-492. The sequence continues at coordinate 39,976 of USQY01000006.1, read as the reverse complement.
CTTTAGGTATTTTAAGTAGTTTATTTTTAACATGAACAGAAATAATTCTTCATATATAAGTTTTAATTTAGCTTCTTTTATTTCTTGCAAGTCTATTGGGAAATGTATTTTTCTTATCGCATCCATCTTATTAATAAAGCCATATCTTTCATTTAGATAGTCTGGTATATAGTCTACAGTTTCTATATTCATGTCTAGTGCATTTTTGATTAGTTTTGAAAGAGTTTTATTGTTTAGTCCATTTGTAAGATGGTATACGCTTTCTATTTTGTTATCTTCTATTTTTGATAATATAATGTTGTTCGCTACAAGAGTATTCTTTTTTTCGTCATATTTACCCAGAATAGTTATAGTTTTTCCTGGGGTAATGTTTCTTTTCATAAAAGCACGATTGTATATGCTAACATTAATTAATTTATTACTTGTGTATACTCTAAATGATAGGATATTCTTTTTTGCACCGAAAAATCTTACTATAGGCACGCTGTCTACTATGCCCTCAATTATTACGTTTTCATTAGATTTAACATCATTTATGTTGTTTATTTTGTATATTTGATATCTATAAGGATAGTATGAAAGTAAGTCAGTCACGTCATATATCCCTACACTATTTAATAAAGAAATGTTTTTTGTACCAATTCCAGTAACTTTACTTAATTCCATAGCTTCTCCTCCTTATATATTTAGTATACTACAACACCAATTGTAAGTCAACCATTTGTTTGCTTAAATTTTGAGTATATTTTTTTAAAAAACGCTTGACTATTTTATCAAATTAGTTTAGAATATAGACTTACCAATTCACTTAAGGCGAATTGGTGCTAGTATCACACTAGCCAACCCCTTTTTATTCTTTTTTCCGGACTGCTTATTATGGCAGTCCTTATTTTTTTGTTAAACAAAAAAGGTAATATAGAATTATGTATATTTGTTTTTCCAAAAGAAAAAGATGACTACTGCCACTTTTAATCGCACGCTATACAACGTGCCCAAAGGGTTCTATTTCCATAAATAATACCAATCAAATGTTGACTTCTCAATTATTTTTTATAGTTTATTAGATAAAATATAAAGTTAATTAAATACAAAGAGATTAGTTTTCACTAACCTCTTTTTTAGATATATTAATATAATAGTCATATCTTTTTTTAGCAGAATTCATGTTTATTTTGTATAGTCTTTCGTATTCATTTGGGTTTATTCTTTCTAAGTTTTTGTAACGCATTTCTTTTGCAAATACTGTTTCATATAAGTTGTAGTTTGGTTCTTTTGAGTCAACTGTAAGTTTGTCAGTGACTGGATTATAACGCATTAAGATATTGTAACCGCTTTCTACAAGTAGTTTTTGTTCTTCTATGCTATTAGAAAGGCCACCTATTATACCGTGTGCGATGCAAGGACTATAGGCTATTATTACACTTGGTCCATTATGGTTTTCTGCTTCCATGAATGCTTTTATTGTTTGAACAGGGCTTGCTCCAGCTGATATAGATGCTACATAGCAGTTTGGTATGTTCATTGCAATTTGGAATAAATCTTTTTTAGGTTTTAGTTTACCACTATTAGAAAACTCTGCAACTGCACCAATACGAGTTGATTTTGAAGTTTGTCCACCAGTATTTGAGTATACTTCTGTGTCTAAGACTAATACTTTTATGTTTTCGTTCATTCTAAGAGCGTGGTCTAAGCCACCAAAACCGATGTCGTAAGCCCATCCATCTCCACCGACAATCCATACTTTTCTTGAAGGTATATAGTCTAAAAGTTCAGATAGTTCTTTAGGTAGTTCTACGTTTTTTAGTTCGCTCTTAACTTCATTTGTTATAGTAAAGTCATTTATGTTTTCTAGCCATTTTTCATATAAAGCTTTTGTTTTTGCACTTACATCATTCATTGAATCAGTCATAATTCTTTTAATTTTATTTCTTTGATTTTTATATGATAAGTGAAGTCCTAAGCCGAACTCTGCATTGTCTTCAAATAGGCTACTTATCCATGGCATTTTGTATGGTGTGCAAGGCAAGCTTGAAGAGTAAATCGAAGAGCAACCTGTTGCATTAGAGATTACTATTTCGTCTCCATACATGCTTGTTAGTGTTCTTAAATAAACAGTTTCTCCACATCCTGCACATGCGCCTGGAAATAAAATTTTATTATCAGAGAAACCTAAAGCTTTAATGGTTGTTTTAGGCAAGTTTACATCATTTTTAACATTCTCTCTTAAGTAGTCACATAAAAGGTCAGTGTTTTCTTTAGGTTTATCCATAGTAAGGGCTTTTTGTTTGTTTTTACCTGGACATATTTTTGAACATAGTGTGCAACCTGTACAGTTATCTGTGTTTATTCCTAGATAGAAATATCTTCCACCTTCAATGATTACGTCTTCTTCTTTTAGTGGAGAGTTATCAAATTCTTCTTTTGTCATACTAAATGGTTTTATTACACCATGTGGGCAAATGAATGAACATAAATTACATTCTATACAATTTTCTTTGCACCATGAAGGGACTAAACTACTTATTTTTCTTTTGTCACTTTTACTCATGTTTCCTTCAAATGTACCATCTTTGTGGTTTAAAAAGTCGCTTACTTTTACCATGTTTGCACGTCTAGCCATCATTTTATCATAAATGCTATTCATTTTCTCTTCATTTTGTTCTTCTACTGTTAGCACGTGATTATCTAGTTCTCTTAGGTTATCTATACATAAATCTAGTACTTTTATATTATCACTCACTACATTCATGCCTTTATCTATATATAGTTCTTTTATGTTTTCTTTAAATCTTAGAATATCTTCGCCTGTTGCACCTAACATTTTTAAGATGTAGTATGACATTATGTTGTTTATTTTTCCTTTTAAATTAAATTTACTAGCAAGCGTGTCTGCCTTCGCAATAAAGACTTTAATGTTTTTGTCTAAGATTATTTTTTTTGTTGAGTTTTTTATTAATGAATTTAATTCTTCATCTGTTTTGTCTGTGTTAATAAGTAGTATTCCATTTTGTTTAATGTTATCTAATACTTCATATTTTCCTAGGTATGAATCTTTTGAAACTACTACTAAATTAGGGTCAGTTAGATAGAATGGGGCATTTATTAATTCGTTTGATAGTCTTAAGTGACTTATAGTGATGCCTCCACTTTTTTTAGAGTCGTATTCAAAGTAGCCTTGTACATAGTTAGTTTGTCCCATTACTTTTAGTATGTTTTTTGAAGCACTTACCATGCCGTCAGAACCAAAACCGAATACTTTTATTTCTTTGTATTTTTTTGATAAGTGGAAGTTTTTTACTTCTAAGTTTGTGTTTGTAACGTCATCAATTATTCCTAGTGTGAAGTGGTCTTTCATAGCGTGTTTGTCCATGTTATCAAAGACAGATTTAATCATACTTGGAGTAGTGTCTTTGCTTGAAAGGCCATATCTTCCGCCTATTACTTCGATGTTTTCGTTTTTTAAAGCAGCACACACGTCTAGGTAAAGTGGTTCACATAAACTACCTGCTTCTTTTGTTCTATCTAGGACAGTTATTTTTTCAGTAGTCTTTGGTAAGACTCTTAAAAAATGAGTTAAACTAAATGGTCTATATAAGTGAACATTAATTAATCCAACTTCTATGTTTTCTTTTAGTAATTCGTCTATTACAAGTTTAATTGTATCTGTTACACTTCCCATTGCAATAATGATGTTTTTTGCTGTTTTAGAGCCGTAGTAGTTAAATGGCTTATAGTCAGTACCCATTAGAGTGTTTAACTTATTCATATAGTCTTCTACTACATTTGGAACATTGTTATAAAATGAATTTCTAGCTTCTGTGTTTTCAAAGTATACGTCTTCAGTTTCTGATGTTCCTCTTGTTATTACTTTTCCTAAGTTAAAGCTTCTATTTTTAAATTCTTCTATTTCTTTATATGGAGTGATGCTTTTTAAGTCTTCGTCAGTTACCATTTTAATCTCGTTTATTTCGTGGCTTGTTCTAAAACCATCAAAGAAGTGCATGAATGGAATACTTGATTTTATACTTGATAAGTGGGCGATTAAGCCTAGAGTGTAGACGTCTTGTACATTACTGCTTGATAAAATTGCGTATCCAGTAGCTCGGCATGCATAGATGTCTTGATGGTCTCCAAAAATAGATAGTGCGTGTGTTGACAAGCTTCTTGCGGCCACGTGTATAACTGACGGAAGCATTTCTCCTGCCATTTTGTACATACTTGGTATCATTAATAAAAGGCCTTGACTTGCTGTATAGGTTGTACTTAAAGAGCCAGCTTGAAGAGCACCATGGATTACAGCACTTGCGCCTGCTTCACTTTGCATTTCTATAATACTTACTTTATCTCCAAACAAGTTTTTCTTGTTCTCGCTACTCCATTTATCTATGAGAGTTGCCATTCTACTTGATGGTGTTATCGGATAAATTCCTGCTACTTCTGTGAAGTTATAGCTAGCTAATGCACAAGCCTCATTTCCATCTACTATTTTTAAATTTTCCATATGTTCCTCCTTTAAATATGTTGCATATTCTTAGTTATTTTAACAATTATAATTGTACCAAATTTCTAACGAAAAGTCATTAGCATAACATTAATTTATGTTTTTTTTAAATGTTTAATTTTACTTTAAAAGATGCTGGATTGTTGTTTGGAATGAGTAATAGTACTATTGATAAGTATTAGAAAGGTATTTTGAGTCCTGACTCTCAAACACTAATCAAATTTGCAAATGCATATAGAGTTAAAGCTATTTATTTAATTAAAACTTATAAATGTACTAATATGAAATTTGATTCAGTTAGGATAAATTAAAACACTAGGCAATTTTGTTACATTCCTAGTGTTTTGATTAAATTTTATTTATAAAACATATTCTATTTTCCTAAATAATCTTTGATTTTTGTTTGAGCTTCATTAACTGAATCCTCATTAGGTAACATGGTGTATAAATTTAGAGTTGGGAAAGTATATGTTGGACCCATTTGTCCTGTTCCTGTTAAATTAATGCTTTCAACACTCCAACCACGCATGTCATTTAATTGCATTTTTACTAATTTTGAAATGTCTTTGCTGCTTATGTTCGTATCCATATTGTCACTTATACTGTTTAGTATTTGATCATAGTTGGAGATTAATGCTGTTGAAGAAGTTACTTTTTTTATTATTGCTTCCACTACTTTTTGTTGGTTTTTAACTCTTTGAATATCTCCCTCTGCAAATGATTTTCTTTCTCTTGCGAAAGCTAATGCTTGTTCTCCATTTAAATGATTATATCCAACTGTATAATGATATTTTCTAAATGCTCTTTCATAGAAATCATAATCGCTATAGACATCTACTCCGCCAATCGCATCTACTATACCTTCTATTGTAGAAAAATTAACTTTTACGTAATAGTTTATATCTGTATTTAATAGTTTTTCTACGCTTTTAACACTTTCTTCTATTCCATAATAACCTGCATGTGTAAGTTTGTCATATGCTTCTTCGCCTTGTAAAACTAAGTTTACATAATAATCTCTAGGTATTGATGTTAATAACACTTTTCTATTAACTGGGTCTATAGTCGCAACCATATTAACATCTGTATTAAATATAGCGTCAATACTTCCAAAACCATCTCCACCCGCTATGTAAACATTAAATGGAGTATTGGCTACATTTACAACTTTTACGATATCTACTTGGTCTATTGAAACTTTAAATTCATATATTGTTTTTAAGCTTATTTCCATGTCACTTAATTCATCTTTTAGTAATTTTTCTACTGAACCATTCATTATAACTCCAGATATTTTTCCATCTGTCAAATCGTTAAACATATTTTCTAAATTGGTATATTCTACTTTAGTAAACTCTATTTTTTTACTTAACTCATCACTTGCTTTTTCGCTATTTGTTGATTTGTAAATACCAAGATTTTTATCATTTAGTTCTTCTAACTTGTTATAATCGCTTGTATCTAACACTTTTACACTAAATTTTTCTTTTTGAAAGATGTCTTTATCTAATATGCTTAAGAAGTCAAATGTGGTATATAAATACTTAGTTCCAAAACCACCTATAACAGCAAATAAAACGAATATAATAATCGATGTTACTTTCAAACTTGATTTTACCTTTTTGTTAAATGCAAAGAATAACATTATTAAATAAATTAGTATTATTACTATAAATAGCGGTGCAAGGTATTTGTTAGGTATCATATTTAATTTTACTAACATAAAGCTGAATATTATAGTTATAATTAAACTTATTACTCCTATGACTTTTGCTATTAAAGTTAGTTTTTTATTTTTCTTTTTCATTTTATCGCCTCTTGTATAATTATACAGATTATTTAATAAAATTACAACTTATTCTTTGATAAATGCTATAATTTTTTGTATTCTACTGTTTTGATAATTTTAGGTTAATTGATACTATACTAATATAGTTTTAATAAATATATTTATAAAATTTTGTATTAAAAAAAATCTCATTTTTCATAAGATTTCTTTAAATGCCTTCGTGTTTTAACTATTTTGTTTCCATTTTATAATAGCATCTACTATTCTTTCACTAGCGTGTCCGTCTCCATATGGATTAGATGCATGGCTCATTTTTTCGTATTCTTTGTTGTCTGTTAATAATTTCTTTGTCTCGTTATATATTGTTTCTTCATCTGTTCCAACAAGTTTTAAAGTGCCTGCAGAAATGCCTTCTGGTCTTTCTGTAGTGTCTCTTAAAACTAGTACTGGCTTACCTAAACTCGGTGCTTCTTCTTGGATACCGCCTGAGTCTGTTAAAATTATGTAAGACTTGTTTTGAAAATTATGAAAATCAAATACTTCTAGTGGTTCAATTAGTTTAACTTTGTCACAACCATCAAACACTTCATTTGCGACGCTTCTAACAAGTGGATTTAAGTGTATTGGATAAATGACCTTAACATCATCAAACTCGTCTACAATTCTTCTTATAGCCTTAAAAATGTGTCTCATTGGCTCGCCTAAATTTTCTCTTCTGTGGGCTGTTAAAAGTATCATTTTTTCGTTTGGTTTAATCCATTCTAACTCAGGGTGTGTATAATCATTTTTAACAGTGGTGCTCATCGCGTCAATTGCAGTGTTACCAGTTACAAATATTTTTTCTTCTTGTATATCTTCTTTAAGAAGGTTTTCTTTACTGACGGTAGTTGGGGCAAAATAAAGATCTGTCATACAATCTACCATCTGTCTATTCATTTCTTCAGGAAATGGGCTATATTTATCATATGTTCTAAGGCCTGCTTCAACGTGTCCAATAGCTACTTGATTATAGAAAGCTGCTAAGGCACCAGCAAATGTTGTAGTGGTGTCTCCATGGACTAAAACTATGTCAGGTTTTACATCCTTTATAACGCTTTCTAAGCCAGTTAATGCACGTGAAGTTATTTCACTAAGAGATTGACCTTGTTTCATTATGTTTAAGTCATAGTCAGGCTTAATATTAAATGTTTCTAAAACTTGGTCTAGCATTTGTCTATGCTGAGCTGTTACACAGACTATGCTTTCTATTTCTTTTCTTCTTTCTAATTCTTTAACAAGTGGAGCCATTTTTATTGCTTCTGGTCTTGTTCCAAATATACTCATTACTTTAATTTTTTCCATTATTTTACTCCTTACCAATTATATTTTTAAATTCATTTGTAATTATTTTGTTAAATTCCTTGTAATCAAATGTTGTCTTTTTCTTATTAGGTTTATTTATAAAATCTGCCATTAATTTTCCAAGTTCAGAGTCTTTATAAAATATATTACCATATTCTTTTGTTACTATTTCTTCACTTGCTCCACAATTACTTGTAATTATTGGTACACCAAGGACTCTTGCTTCATTTAAAACTAAGCCGTAGCCTTCATATTTTGATGTAAATAGTAAGCAATCACTATTTTTTAAATATGGATATGGATTAGATTTTGTACCTAAAATGAAGATATAATCTTCTAATTTGAATTCTTTTATTAATTCTTTATAATAGTCTGTATCTTTTCCACTACCTATTAATAATACTTTAAAATTATAGTCATTTTTTAATTTTGCGCTTGTGTTAATAATTAATGAAATATTTTTAAACTCTTCAACATGATTTGCTATATTTATAAATGTAATAGTTCTTTTATCAAATACATCTTCTGTTACCTTTTCGTTTGATTTTTTAATAATGTTTTCTCCATCTATATAATTTGGAATTACTTTTATATTTAATTTTTTTTCATATTTACTTTGTAAAGCGTTTTTACTTTTATTTGAATTACATATGATTGTTTTAAATTTATCATATTTGATCTTCTTCTTCATTTTTTCCATTTCGCTGCTTGAATATCTGGAAACATCACTATGGACAAATAATATGCTATTCTTACTGCTTAGTCTTGCTAAATCCGAGAAAATTTTTTGATGATTTGTATAACATATAGAAACATCATATGCATCTTTAACTATAGTATATTTAATTTTTAGTAATGTTAACTTTATTCCGGCTATAATTTTTCCTAATACGTTCCATTTTTTTGCGAGTAATTTTATCTTAATATTTTTTGGGATTAATTCAATTAAGTTTTTGTCCATAGTATAACCCAAATACAAACAAACATCATTTTTTTCTGATATGTTAGACATGTTTAAAAAATCTATAAGTGATTTTTCCATTCCGCCATGTTTTAGTCTAGACATGTATATAATTATTTTTTTCATAACTACTCCTTTAGTTTAATATATTAAGAAAGAACACTACAATTTGTAAGTGTTCTTAAAATTACATATATTTTGTGTGTCAAACACTACTTTATTTTCTAATAAATTCATGTTATCAATTATTTCTTGATGTTTTACCATTATGATAACTAAATCAACATCTTTTAAAAATTGATTTAAATCATGATATTGATTACTAACTATATCTTTCTTTATATAAGGGTCATATACTTTTAAAGGCTCTGCTAAATGTCTTTTTTGAGCTTCTAATAATTGTAATGTTGGGCTTTCTCTAAAGTCATCAACATTTTCCTTATATGTTAAACCATATAATCCAACTCTTTTATAATCAGTCATACCTTTTTCTTCCATTATTTGACTTACCCTATTTAAAACAAATTCTGGCATTGAATCATTAACTTTCATTGATTCCCAAATTACTTTTGTTAAGCTTGGGTAATCACCAACTAAAAACCATGGATCTACTGAGATACAGTGTCCGCCTACTCCTGGACCTGGATTTAAAATATTTACTCTAGGATGCATATTGCATATTTTTATTATTTCATATACATTCATATTATCATGGCTACAAATTTTAGCTAATTCATTTGCTAAAGCTATATTTACTGCACGATAAGTATTTTCTACAACTTTTGTCATTTCTGCATTTTTAATTGTTGTTACTACAACTTCACCATCGGTTGTTTTTCTGTAAATATTGGCTATTTTTTCACCAACTAACATATCATCTGCACCAATAGTTCTTGAATTGTGTTTTAATTCATAAACCATATTTCCAGGAATAATTCTTTCTGGAGCGTGAGCAAGGTAAACATTTTTATTTACTAATGGTTTAATGTATTTTTCAATTGTACCTGGTGAAATAGTTGATTCTATAACTATTATTGATTCATCTTTGCAAACATTCAATACTTCTTTTACTGCGTTTATAACATAGCTTGCATCTATTTTTTTAGAAAATTTATCATATGGCGTTGGTACTGAAACGATATATACTTCTGCTTCTTGGTAATCATTACTAAATGAAATATTTCCTGTAGAAACTGCTGAATTAAATAGTTCAACCAATCCTTTTTCTTCAAATGTAACTTTTCCTGCATTAAGTGTTTCTACCAAACCTTTATTATAATCAGTTCCCACAACTGTAAAACCTGCATTAGCCATTGTTAAAGCTGTTGGTAAACCGATGTATCCTAATCCTACTACATTAATCTTCATAACTTCACATCCTCCATTTAATTATAAAACATACTAGTAATTATTTCAACTATTTTTTCTGCTAAATATGATTAATACTAAAAATTTAACTAATTTAGCTTGTCTAAATATACGTTTAGGTTCTTTAATTAATCTGTATAGCCATTCAAAGCCATGTTTTTGTGCCCACATAGGTGCTCTTTTAATATTTCCACTTATGACATCAAAAGAGCCTCCTACGCCTTGAAAAACTTTCGCACATGTTTTATCCATATTTTCTGTAATCCAATACTCTTGTTTAGGCGAACCTAGTGCAACAAATACGATATCTGCCTTACTATTGTTGATTTCCTTTATAATTTTATCATTGTCTTTTTCGTAGCCGTCAATAGTTCCAACTATTTGAATATTCTTATATTTTTCAATAAGTTTTTCTTTTGCTTTACTTATTACTTCTTTTTTTGCTCCGTAAAGAAATACTTTATATTCTTTTTCATCAGCAAGATTACATAGCATATCCATACAATCTATTCCAGTGATTCTTGATTTAATATTTCCTTTTTTCAATTTAGATGCGTATATAACTCCTATACCATCTGGAATTTGATAAGTTGCTTTATTTAGTAATTCTTTTAAGTCTTTATCTTCTCTTGATTTAAGGATTTTTTCCGGATTAATTGCAACTATAAAAGATTTCTCGTTCTTTTCAATATTGTTTATTAAAGATAATTTTAAATCTTCATATGTTGTAACATTAACGTCAATTCCTAATATGTTTTCTTTATTCAATGTAATCACCTTCTTTTAATTCTCTAGTAAGAAAATCTGTAAATCCATAATTTATACTTTGTAAAAATTTCACTTTTGATGTTATCAACTTATCTATTGTATTATTTTTCTTTCCATATATTTTTTTAATGTAAGATTGTGTAACTAATAAATCTTCTAGAGTTAAAAGCCTATAATCTTCTCCACTCATAGTTCCATCAGGTTTTATCTCATACCATAAATCGTTATTATCTTTTATCCAGTTATCTCCTATATTTATGATTGTGGTAAGATATTTTTCTGCAACGGTTTTATATATTTCTTTATCTTTATCAAGATATTCTTGGAATAATCTATCTATTATTGCTAACTGATGATTTAGTGATGAATGAGTTTTTAAATCATATTCATGGTTTGTATAATAGTCAAGTGCTAGTACTCCATAATTATCATATATATTGAATTCATATTTTTTGTATGTATACACCATATAATTAGTATATACATGTTCCCATTTTTTTAGTGTTGAACTATTAAAGTTTTTATTAATTAATTTGAAATATATAGCTAAAGTATCATTATGTCTAGTATCAAAATAGTGAGAGTAAGTATAATAATCTTTTTTCAACCAAGTTGAGGTATATTCTGTAAGCCATACTCCATTTTTGTATCTAGGCATATATTTATCTAAAGTGTGTAATGAGTTATAAATAATAGTTTTGAAAAATTGATTATTGTTATTCTCGTATTCAGTAAATATTTTTTTCTCACTATATCCACCAACATTTCTTCCATAACCCTCTTTGGTAAATGGCTCAATTGAGTAAGGTAATTTTGAATATCTTCCATCATATGACACCCAAACTCCTGTTTCTCCTTCATTTATTAACTGTGAATATTTTTCTATTTCTTGTTCATTATCAAACAAATTATTTTCTGATACCACTATTAATTGGTCAAAAAACTCATTTGAACCTAAAGTAATAGTGTTTTTATTTTTATTGTTATCGTAATTTACTTCTTTACTAAACTCTTTTAATATTGAGTAGTCGTTGTCTTTGTATTCTTCACATAAAATTGAATATACATATGTTTTATAAATCAACATTGAATCATCTTCATCATAAGAATATAAACTTGGTAATGTTAATTTATCTTGTCCAACTGTATAAGAATATGGTTTTGTTATTTCATATTCTTTAAAATTTTTATTGTTTTCATATAATTTATTAACAGCAAAGTTTATATTAATTTTGTCAAATGTTAAGTTCTTTCCTGTAAAATATTTATATGTAATATTATTTTCAAAAGTTCTTTCCACTATTAAATATTTGAAAATTTCTTTATTTCCTAATTTTATGGAATATATATTTAGAACGTCTTTTGCAAATTCACTATTTACTACTTCGTGCTTTACTAATATGTTTTCTATTTTTTCATCAGAAGTAACTTTATAATCGTCATCAAATGTTAAATTAAGTTCTATGTTATTGTTAATTATTTTATAATTTATCAAAGAAATTGCAGAAACTAACAATAATATTAATGTATACGTTATTATCACTTTAACACTAATATTTTTTGTATTACTATCAGGTATTGAATATATCATATTATAAACTTTAGATATTATAATAGATAAAATTAAAGCTACTGAAGGTGATCCTAAAACATGGCCAGATAGACAAGATATTAGTATCATCAAAACTATAGAAATGTATAATTCTAGTAAATTATAATTTGAGAACACTTTATTTGGCTTATTTATAAAGTATTTTAGTATAAAATATATTACGCAAATAAGCAAACTAAAATAAATTATAAAGCCTATTATTCCATAGTTAAAAAGTATATCTAAAAAATCAATTTCGATGTTTTTATCGCTAAGCTCATTATCAATTCTTTGATTTTTACCTAGTCCGAAAAGATAATCATATAATTTGTAATTGTCAAGATTTTGTATTTTTCTAACTAAGTATATGTCTCTGCTACTTAATATCATATTTAAAAATGGTGTTGATTTGTAATCATAATCTCTATTGTAATAAAATGTATCTTTTAATAAACTATAATAATTATCTTCAATAGAAGTATCACTTTTAATAATATCAGGTTCATTTACAATTTCATTTGGAGTAGATGTACTATTACCAGGTGTAGAATTACCGTTGTTACTAGGGATAGAGTTATCATTTTTCGTTGTATTATTTTTAATTTTATCGTTACCTTTAACTACATCATTATAAAAATCATTTTGAACACCAAGATTTGTTAAAAAATTACTAAATAGACCTGTTCCTAAAGTTGTAAGAATTAAAACTATTAATATTATTATATTTCCTATTTCATTTTTTCTTGTACTATTATGTTTAAAACATTTAATAATGCTTATAATTAGCATAACTGTTATTGTTAATATAGCTGCAATAACAGGTGTTTTGGTCCCAATATTGCAAATAGTTACCACATAAACTAAAGCAAGTATGGAATATAACAATTTGACAGTGTTGTTGTTTTTTTCTTTTATTGGTTTTATTAAAATGAATGGGCAAAGCATGCTAACAATTGAACTTATTTCATTTGGAGAGTAAAACCATCCTAAATTTCCTGCTTTACTATTGGAATATGATGAAATACCAGTGCCTGTAAACATCGGTATAATAAGTAAAATCATATATATTATTCCTGTAAAATATAGGATAGAATTGTCATCTTCATTTTTATTTACAATTAGCATACATGATAACATTAAAGGGAAAAACATACTTTTTATAATTGCGATTAATTCCGACTTAAATAGATTTGGATATATTAAAACTCTATTTAACATGAAAATAAAAATAAAACATAAAACTATAAGCATATAGTGAAATATTTTTTTATTTGTGTTTTTATTTAATATTAAAACATAAATCATGAAACATAAAAGAATCACTCCTCTTATTGCAGTTCCAATAAATGAAAATGAAGAGTATTTGTAAATTAATAATGAAATTAGAAGATCTAAAATTGGCGATGTAATAACTAATGCCTTAATTATTTTTTTAAAATCTATTTTCATTTTTTATTCCTCCTTTTACTATTTATCATAAATTTTATTCTTTCAAAAAATGCTGTTTCTTTAACTAAATAATAGTATATTGTAGTTACTATGAAACTTAGTAAAAAAACTATAACACCTTTTACAAACCACATAATAAATGAATTTGCTTTAATCATATTTTGAATAAAATATACTATAGTAACATTTATTAATATTCCTATAAGGTATTTTATCCATAAAATGTAATAGTTCAAAACTTTATCATTGATTATCTTCTTAAATATGATTTGTGGAAAATGAATAAATGTACCTGTAATTAACGCAAATAACGTTGCTATTAGAACACCTGACATTCCCATTTTTTTTACCAAAAGTAATGAAAGTACCACACATACAATACTTTGGTATACAGAACAATTCTTAATTTTTTTAAATTCGCCTGAAGCTTTAATAAAGGTATCAAGTGGGATTTTTACGATTTGGATATATAACAAACATACAAATAAAAAGCATATTATATTATTAGAAGTGTAATCTTTACCATACCAAAGATTTATGAAAGGTGTGATCATAAAAAATAATGGAACTGATATTATACTACCTAAATAAAAAAGTAGTGAATTCAACTCATAAAAAATTTTTTTAGATTTTTCTTTTTCAGCAACTAGTAGGTTTCCTACACTTGGTACTAATGCACTATTAAATCTCATAATCAATAATTTAATCATTGTAAGAATTTGATTGTAAGCATTGTAAATAACTATTGCAGTTAAGCCTAGATATTTTGATATAATAATTACGCTTGAATTTTCTATAATCAAGTTGTTTACTTTATTAATTATTAAGCTGTTTGCATCTTTTTTAAAACTCATATTTATGTTCTCTGACTTTTTTAAAAATTTATGTTCTTTTCTAGAAATAACAACTAAAATAATATTTTTCAAAACACTTAGCAAAACAAATGATATTAAAATTGTTAATAGCTTACCACCCAATTTGGCAATTATAATTGCACTTACGCTTTCTAATATTGATAGTATTTGATCAAAATTACTTGTTTTATATAATTTTTGTTCAGCTTCATATAGTATTTGATGTGAATAAGTGAAGTAAGATACAGCACTTGATATGATATAAAGAATAAAGCAAACTCTAATATACATTACATTTATGGTAGTTTCTTTAATGAAAAACATTATTTCAATAGATAATAGCAAGCCTAAAATTATGACAAATAGTCCAATTCTGTTAAAATATTTTTTAGCACCACTTAATATACTATTAATTTCTTCATAATTATTTTCATTAACAGGTTTGTATAACTGATAAGTTACTGCAGCACATAATCCACCATCTACCAAAGATATATATAAATAAATTTGGTAAAATAGTTGATATATTCCAACATATTCATCACCTAAACATTGTAGCAAAATTTTTGTTTTTACAAGGCCCAATATAGCTATTATCGCTGTAAAAAATGCGCCGTATATAAATGATTTTAATGTATTCTTGGTTCTCATTTATATTCCTCCTATGCCTTTCATTGCTTGATATATTATACCATAATTAATATTTTTAGTAAATATTATCTCTATAAGTTAATTTTTTTCACGATGTTTTTTGAAAAGAAAATTAATTTAATTAATAAATATCTTTTTTTCTCTAATAAATCGTAAATTATTTTTCTGTTTTTACTTAATGACACGATATATTTATTATTTCTATATGTTTCAAAGTTATTATTCATATAATTTATAATCTTACTCATCACTTCTTTTTTCAATTTCTTTGAAGCTTGCGCATTAATTACTCTTACGCAAGTTGAAATATAAATGTGATCAATTGCGTTAAATTCTAATAAATCATAATATTTTTGATAAACATTCTTTTCCTTTAAATAATTTATTGCATCATCAAAAGCGTCAAATATTTCAGTATTTTTAGCAATATTGTTGTTATTCATTGTTGAACCTTTTCTTAATAAGTAGTTGTATAATGGTTTGTTTACATAAGCTATTTTATTAGTACAAGTCATTACTTTAAAGGTAAAAGCAAAATCTTCGTACCATACTTTTTCTTTAAATTTTATTTTGTTTTCTATAAGTATTTTTCTTTTATATATTTTATTCCAAACTGCTATTTTTCCTAAAAAAGCATTTTCTAATGTTGAGTGTTCATTTTTATAATTACATTCTGGGTATTTTTTTTCATTTTTTTCATTAACAACAAAATTATCACATATAACGACATCAAAATCATTTGTTATTGCTTTATTATATAATTTTTCATACATGTCTAATTCGATATAATCATCGCTATCTACGTAACCGATATATTGTCCACTTGATTTTTCTAATCCAACATTTCTTGCTGAACCTTGACCACCATTTTCTTTAATTATGGATATAATTTTTTCTGGATAGTTTTGTTTAAAGTTATCAATTATACTTTGACTATTATCTGGACTGCCATCATTTACAACAATGATTTCTATATCTTGTAAAGTTTGGTTGACTAAAGATTCAAGACACTTATTTAAATACTTTTCCACTTTATATACTGGAACTATAACACTTACTTTTTTCATTAATACACCTACCCTTAAAATTCAATCGTATCTGCAGTTAAATTGTTTAAATTATATGGAAATTCATATAAATATTCTTTTAATTCTTTTTCTATTATTTTTATTTCATTTTCATAATCTGTCTTTCCATTAAAAAGTTGAGTATTTTTAATGGATAAGTCAGGATTAAATCTTTTCTTTTTGTTTATATGTTTGTCACTATCAAATCCTACAAAATTTTCAATTGTTTTTACTGTTTCTTCATATTTATAAATTAAATCTTCAAAACGCACTCTTAAAACCATTTTTGAATTAGTTAGATGTTCACTTTTTCTCATTTTTTTGTAATACTTACAAAAAGTTTCTACGTCGGTTGGATATGGAATTGAAATTTTCTTTCCTTTCCAAACATATTTATTTAATATAAATACATCTCTAGGGTCTCTTTCAACAATTATTGCTCGTAAATCATCGCCAAAATAATTATCTACTCTATACATATTAAATGGTAATAGTAACTGGTCCATAATTACGTTATCTTCATTATGAGATATATCGTTAATAATATTATATATATATTTATTAGCTTCTTTATAAAAATCTTTTTTTTCTATAAAAGATAGTTTCATGCCATCATTATATTTTAAAATTTTATCGTTAAACAATTTATTTCTAAATATTATTTTTATCGGTTTTCTAAACACTAATTTACAAATCATTTTAAAATTAGGTTCTTGGTGCATATACCAATACCCATCAAAATGAAACTCAGTAATACTATCAACAAATTCTTGTGTATATTTCATAAATTGTGGTCCAATTATTTTTTTGTAATTGCCAACCCACCAATATTTTTTATCATATAATTTTCTCATTTGTTCATAAAAAGTTCTTATTGAATAATCACTTTTTATAGCGTTATTTCCATACATTAATTCATCTTCTAAATCAAATAAACCGTTTGGGCAATGTAAAAAAACATATTCATAACTTTTAAACTCATTTGAACAATTTTCATATTCAGACATTAAATCTGTAACAGCTGATGAGCCTGAGCCCATATAACCTGTTGGAACTATTAATTTTTTCATAATTCTTTTATAATCAATTCAATTGATTATTCCTTTCTTTTTTTATTTTCATATATTGAATTTTCTATCAAACATATAAGAGTACAGAACTTATCAATATCATTTTTATTATAACATTTATCAACAACTTATTCAATCATTCTTTATTTGATTTAGTCAGAGTGTAAACTATTTTAAATTATATATTCACTACTAAACATTAAATTCTTTATGTTAAGTCCTTTGATATTACTTGATAAAAAAATAAGTTACAAATAGCATATTAAAATTTATTTATAACTTATTTAGAATATTTGTAATTAATTATAATGTTGATTAAAAAGTCGTTAAGAAATTATATATGTTGATTAAGAATATTGTATTTATTATTAAAATTACGAAAGATAACATGATATAAAATTTCTTTTTGTCAATTTTAATTTTATCTAATATAAAATCCATTCCAAAAACAAACAGAGTAATGAATGCCCATGAAAAATATAAATTAAAGAGCGGGCTTTCATGTGTGCTCCAGTTTAAAATAATGAATAGAACGAAGGCAAATGTTTCCCATAACAGAGATATCTTAGCTATTATTTTTTTTCTTTGTGCAAAGAAACCAATAAGTGATATAACGATTATCACAATTCCTATGACAGAAAAATGCGTAGTTAAATCTTTCCACAAATATTTTCCGTTTACAATTTCCGAATTTAGTCCTATTAAAGTGCTCTGAGTCATATTTAATGATGAGTATATTTTTTCTTCAATATTTAAAGATGTGTTGGAAAATCTATCTTTAAGATTTATTGCTTCATCAAATCCATACTTAAAAATATGAATACGTCCTAAAAAAATTGTTAATAAAAAGCAAGATATTCCTATTTTAATAATCATTTTAATTTTAGATTTAAATTTTTCTTTAGTAAACAGCTCACTAATTCCTATTATTCCACTTGTTGGCATGGAACCTACAGAAGATAAAAACGTTACTTCTCTGTGTTTGTTTAAACAAACTGAATAAACATAATACACTATTAAAAATACACATAATTGGTATTTTTCAAAAAACAAAGTGTATAAAAGTGTTGGAAAAGACACCATATATAACATAAATACATTATTGTTTTTTGTTATTTTTTTCAAATATATTCCTATCATTAAAAGTAATTCAAAATTTATAAATTGAAATATTACAGTTTTTATAATTGTAGTTATTTGTGAAACGCCAAAAATAACATTTATAGTTGTTTCTACAATGGCCCATATTGGAAAATAAAATATACTTAATAACGGATGTCTTATATCATAATAATTTAATTGTGAATAAATACCAGAATGTACCCAACCTGAATCCATTGAATATATTTTATCATATTGTAAGAAAAAGTTTTGATTGAATCCGTAAACTATAGTAATTGCTAAAAGGCCAATTACTGAAAGAATTATAATTATTCTTTTTTCCTCTTTTGTAGATTCTTTAATTAAATTTTGAAGATAATTTAAAATAGCACTAAATATTATTGTTGTCAAAATATAACATGCAAGTGTAGCAATTAAATATATTTTATGAGAAAATATATTTATCATATCTTTTGGAATCATCCAATAAATAATATAAGCTTTCGTAAATTCTGCTTTTCTGATAATACATGCAGAGAAAAATAGTGAAAGAAGTCCCGATATTTTATTCGTTTTAATTGTAGTCCAAAACTTTTCTAATATTTTTTCTCCAATAATATACACTACTATGAATATAATTATCAAAGTTGAGTATACTTCAAATTTTACATCTGTTGCGTTATTCATCGGAATTAACTGAACAGAAAAAAAAGCAAATGATATAGCAATTATTAGCGTTAATAAATTATAAAAAACAACTTTTTTTAAATTTTTATTAATTCTATTTTTAAATAAATCTCTTATTTTTTTCATTGTTTCCTCCTAAAAACTAAAAATTTACTTATTACGTAGTTTAAAATAACTACTATAATTTGTACTATTATCTTCATTATTTTATCATTTAGATTAAAAACAGATACGGTAATATACATTCCTAGCATGTCTATTAGTAGTGTAAATAATCTTGAAATAAAAAACGAAATCATTTCTGTTTTAATATTTTTATTTATGCTGTTAAACACATATTTTCTATTACATAGATATGAAAAAATAACTGCTAGTGACCAAGAAACTATGTTGGCTAATTGTAATTGTATTTCGTTAGTTGGATTTAAAATAGCAAATGTCAACAGATAATATGTTAACAGAGTTATTATCATGGTTAATAACCCAATAAAAGAATATCTGATAATTTCTTTTAAGTCTAAATTTTTTTTATTTTGATAATTCCAATTTTCAATTTTGTCTTTTTGTATAAAGTATGCATTTTCAGCCTTACTTGCTAATGGTTCATCACTATAAGAATCTGAATAAAAATCACATATTTTATATTCTTTAATTTCTTTATTAAGTCTATTAATTTTTTCTTTTCCCTTGCAATTTAAGCTTTTAAACTTGCCTGTATTTTTATCTATGTCGGTTGCTATGAGATATTTTATAGATAATTCTTTACAAATAGGTTCTAGTAAAAATTTTGGTGAAGCAGATATAATAACTACTTCATTCTTGCATTTTTTTAATAAATTTGTTCTAATGTATTTCTTATTATTTTTCCAAAAATCTTCAATATATTTATCAATATCATTAATGCAATTTAGAAATTCAAAAAAACATTCTTTTAATTTTTCTACTGATATTAAATCCAAACTATTAAGTATAAAGTAAATAATTATTTTTGGAATAATTAAAATTATTTTTTTATTTTTCTTTAAACAATATTTAAAAATTTCTTTAGATGAATCTTTTTCATATAATGTTCCATCAAAGTCTAACACATCTATTTTTTTCATTTTTTACCTCACATAAATTAATATATACATCGAAATAGCTAAAATTCCAACCATACACATTAATATTTTATCTGAAGTTATAACATCTACTGGGTCACCATACGAATTTCCTTCAATATCTAGACAATATTTCATAAATATAATCATTACTAGAGGTATAGTATAAATCATGTTCTCACCAAATTTTGCTGTCGTGCTTGTATCTACAGACCATAAAGAGTAAAACATTAAAGTTAAAACTAAGCAAGCATACATAAATTTATCTAAATAATCTTTTGTATAGTATTTTAAAACTGCTCTTGAATCATTACCCTGTTTAATAATTTCATTTCTTCTTTTTCCAAATCCCATAAAGAAAGAACCAGACATAACAGTTAAATATAACCATTTTGATATTTCTATAGATGTAATGCTAGCACCATAAATTACTCTTATTACAAATCCTGAGACTAGAATTACTACATCTATAATTGGTATGTTTTTGAGTCCTAAAGAATACATTATATTTAAAATTAAGTATAAACTTATTAACAAAATCGAACTAAATTCTTTAATGATAAATATATTTATGCATAGTGAAGATATTGTTAACACAATAAACAATAAAATAGCTTCTTTAATACTTATTGCTCCTGAAGCAATTGGCCTATTCTTTTTAATTTTGTGCATTCTATCTTTTTCTACATCTTTAATGTCATTTATAACATATACTGCAGAAGATATTAAACAAAATGATATAAAACCATAAAATGTCATTAATAATGGTTTTATTTCAAATAATTGCGAATTAAATATTAATGGTAAAAATATAAGACCATTTTTAAATAGTGTTTTATTCTCATTAACTTTAATATATTTTTTAATTTTTTCATTCTTAAATCCTCCCACCACATAATTTCTTGACATATATATAATACTATAAAATATTTATTTTTTCAACAAACTTTTCATTTCCATTTGGGTATTAAATTATAAAAAACTGAATAATTACCCACCAATTATTCAGTAAATTGTGGCATAAGCCACATTGTTGGTTAAGCTTTATACTATTGTAAGCTAACCATATATGTAAAATTTTTACCCACCTAAAATTTACAATTATATATTATATATTAATGTTTTGAATAAGTAAAGCATAAATTGCATTTTGGAATATTTTTTTACAAAAACTCACTTGTAAAAGTAAATACAAAAAACTTTTTTTAGTTTACTCGTTCGATTTGTTGACTTCACTTTTTGCATCTTTAATAAATGATGCGATAATAAGTATTAAAACTATTGCAATCGGAAATGCAGCAATTATACTTACAGATTGTAAATTTGCCATTGAACTTTCTGCAAAAACTAATGCTATAGGTAGTAAAATTAGTAATATGCACCACATTAATTGTATACTTTTATGTGGCTTTTCATCATGTGACAATTTTTTATAACTATAGCATGATGCTGTATATGCGATTGAATCAAAAGATGTTGCATAAAATGCTATCATTGTTATTAAGATGACAAACATGAATATATTTGAAAGAGGAATAGTATTAATCATTTCAATAATCATTTTATATAAATCTCCAGTTGTGTTGTACATTGTTATAAAATCTACGCTACCACTTGCTTGAAGTCCTAAAGAATGATTTCCTAAAACGATAAAACTAATTATTGTAGATCCAACGCCAAAAATATATCCTCCTAAAATTGTTTGCTTAACTGTTCTTCCTTTTGAAATATTTCCAATAAAGAATGGAGCTGCAACACACCATACCATCCAATATGCCCAATAATAAATAGTCCAAGATTGAGGAAATCCACTCGTTCTTAAAGGGTCACTATAAGTTGATAATCCTATAAAATTTTGAACCATTTTACCTAAAGTGCCAAAACCATTTTCAATTATAAATTTAGCTTGTCCACCAAAAATTAAAACATATATTAAACTTCCAAAAAATAAATAAATGCAAGCTTTAGCTAATACTGACATTCCTTTTAAACCGTGTAATAAGGAATATGTGTAAACAAAACATGTAATTAGCAAAATAATTATTGTAATAGTTGTCCTACTAATAGTAACATTAAATAAAACCTTAACTATTTCAGCCATCAATGGTGTTGCTACGCTAAATGTTGTTGCTGTTCCTGCAAGTAAAGCAAATACTGCTAGTAAATCAATTATTCTTCCTGGAAATTTATCAGTCCATTTGCCCAAAATTGGACGACAAGCTTCGGAATATTTTTGTTTTTCTTTTTTCTTTACGTGCAACATATATCCAAAGGCTACTGCTAAAACTAAATACATAGCCCACGGGATGAAACTCCAATGAAAAAGTGGGAACACACTTGACCATTCATAAACATCACCTAAACTGGCAGTATAAGGTTCATTTGCGTATAGTAACCATTCTGCAAAAGAATAAAAGATAATATCTGCTGCTAGACCACATGTAAACATCATAGAGCCCCATGTAAAAAATGAATATTTTGGTTTTTCACCTTTTTTTCCTAGCACTATTTTTCCATATTTTGAAAAAGCTATATACATTGAAACTATAAATATTCCTAATCCAATAATTAAGTAATAAACACCAAATGTGTCACCAAAAAAGTATCTTATTTTACCAATAATATCACTTGAAGCATTCGGACAAGCAAAGAATAAAATGCATAATAATATTATTATACCAAGTGGTACTAATGTAATTAACCAATCTATTTTTTTATTTTTCATTATTCTCATCTCCTTTATATTTTAAATAACTTGAATCAAATTTTATCAAATCATCTAAAGTATCAATTTCATACATATCTTCATCTTTTATTTCATATATTGTTAAATTAAATAAATCTGGATAGCAAAATATTGCTATATCATCCCAATACAATTGAGTATTCTTATTATAAATAAATTCTTTTTCAAGTAATTCACTTAGCTTTTTTCCATCTTCTTTTGTCCATCTGGAAATACTATATAATCTCCAACCTATTCCACCGTTTCTATTACATGAAATTACTTCTTTATTCGCATTAATTTTCAGAATCCAATCATTTTCATACTCACTAATCCATTTACAACTATATCCAGATTTTTCAAAATCTGTAAATAATATTTTCGGATTTTTTATTAATTGATCAGCATCCATAATAATACTTTCTTCTATTTTATCTTTTACAACGAATAGAGATGAAATATTGTTACAAGTATCATAATATGGATTTTCAACTAAAATTACTTCTGAATATTTTTCTTTTAAAAATGTGAATTTTTCTTTCATGTAACCAACAACTATATATATTTCATCAATATTATTACTAATTAATGCAGTTATAATTGTTTCAATAAAACTTACTCCATTTACTTTGACTAGAGGTTTGGGTACAAAATCTGTAACAGGTTTCATCCTACTTCCCTTGCCAGCTGCCAAAATAATTGCTCTTTTTACTTTATTCATTTCAACTTCTCCATTTCATTTATTGCAATTTTATAATATTCTTTTGCGTAGCGATATTGTTTTAGTGAATATTCACCAAATTCAATACCTAATATTTTTTTATATTCACACCAATTGCTCCACAACAAACCACATGCTGCAATATAACAATAAATTTTAATTCGTATATTTGGCTTACAGTTTTCTTCATAATATATATCTATCAAATTATCAATTTGTTTTCTATCAAGCATAGAATATATACAAAACATAGCAATATCAACATCTGGATCTTGCATGCCAGCATATTCGAAGTCAATTAGTCTTACTTTATCAATACCATTTTCTTTAAATATTAGAAAATTGTCTGCAACAGAATCAATATGGCAAAGACATATTTTTTCTATGTTTTTTTCTATGTAATCTTTTAAAGATAAAACGTTTTTCTTTGTAGTTAGATAATCAACATAATCTGATTCATGACCGTTTCTTAATTTTTCATAAAATGCAATGTTCGCAAATATATCAAAACTATGATTTACTTTTAAATTAAGATTATGAAATTTTTTTAAAAAGCTCATGCAAAGTTTTAAATCATTTTTACTATTATAATTACATACTCTAGCATTTTCAATGAATTCAGTTAATTTAAATCCATTTTCGGAATTCATATATATAACATTGTCTGCTATATTTTTTCCATTGATAACAGAATAGACATTATATTCATTTTTACGGGAAATTAACTTATCAGTTCCTTCACCCGGTATTCTCATGATATATTTTTTATGATTAACTTCAAAACAAAATGATTTATTTGTCATACCTTTTTTCAGGGCTTTAATTTTTTTTATTTCACTAATATTAACCTTTAGCGTATCACAAATAATTTTAATTGCTTTATGTTCTAATTCTAAATTATCCTGATCAATATTTCTTAAGTCTTCGTAAGAGTTAATTTCATAGTAATCTCTATCGTTCACCATTTTTGCATTTACTATGAACTCATTTTTATTTTGCAGTGCCTTTTCCCAAAAATAATCATCTACATTTTTTGATACAAAACTTGTTAATTTTTCTTCAATAACTTTAGCTTCATTAGAAGTTATATAAGCAATGCCAATCATGTGCATTGCGTTTTCGTGTGATAAACTAACACTTTTGTTTTTGTTAACTTTAAACTCACTATTAGTGTCTTTTTTTTCAGAAAACATGTACCAAGCTCCAATTTCATATTTTGAAAATGGATTCTTATACATTACAATATCTGAAGGAATTATATAAGCATTTGACAATTTGTTTCTTACTAAATATAGTGAGTAATAATTATTTTTTATATTATAAAATGGATTAACAATTAATTCTACGTTATACTTGTCTATTAAATATTCAAATTTTTCTTTCATGTATCCTACTACAATATATATTTCTTTTATTCCAACGTCATGCAAAAATTTTATTTGTTTTTCAATAATCACTTCGTCATTTACTCTTAAAAGTGCTTTGGGAATTGATGAATTAATAGGAACCATTCTTGTACATATACCAGCTGCTAATATAATTGCTCTTTTAGGTTTGCAAATATTTACCATAGAATTCGTTTTTTCAGTTAATTTATTTTTTTCAGTCAAGTAGCCACCATTTTTTAATGATTTAATCTCTTTGTTAACAAGTCCTAATGAAATGTTTAAATTACTTGCAATTATTCTTTGAGTTTCATATTCATTGTTTTTTAAATATAGTATTATTTCTTTTTGAATATTGTTCATTTTTCTTGACACACCTCTTTTTTTTGAACAATATTATTATATCACATATTTTTAAAAAATCAAAGTTTTTTATAATAATTAACGATTTGACGACATAAAAGGGGCTGTTTTTCAACAAAATGACGAGATAAAGTTAAAATAAAAACCCTACTAGTTGCTAGTAAGGTTTATAGTACTTCTCTATCTCTTTTAGAAAATACTGTTTTTATGCCGAATTTCACATTGTACTTGAAGAACTTTTTAATTCTAGATGGTCTCGTCATTATTCTATATAGCCATTCTGTGTTTGTTTTTATAAATATGTTTGGTGCGCGTCTAATTGAACCACTTAATACATCAATTGACCCACCTACGCCTACAAATATACCTTTTTCAAATTCATTTATGTGTCTATTAATAAGTTTTTCTTGTAAAGGAATACCAAGAGCGACTAAAATTACATCTGGTTTTGTTTCTTTTATCATTTTTACAAATACTTCATCTTTGTTGTCAATGTAACCATTTATCATTCCTGAAATAATGATACCACTATATTCTTCAGTTATTACTTTTTTCATTTTGCCTAAAACTTCTTCTTTGGCACCAAATATGAAAACTTTTTTATTGTTTTTACTGCATTCTTCTAATAAATATTTTGCTACATCTACACCAGTTATTCTTTCTTCAATATCTAAGCCTTTTATTCTAGCACCTTTAACAAGTCCAATTCCATCTGCAATTATACTATTATTAGGGTTTATTAGCATCTCATTTATTTCTTTGTCTTCTATACCTAACATAAAAGTTTCAGTGTTTGCAGTTATTACAAACTTTTTTTCTTCACGCAAAAGCAAGGACTTTAAATAGTTAAAATATTCGTCTCTAGTTTTAGTATATAAATTTAAATAATACTCTTTCATAACATCATCCTTACTTCTAGTATAACCACTTTTTTACTTTTTATCACTCTTTAATTATACTATTAATAAGAAATATAATCAATAAGTTAAAGTTATTTTTCATCTTTCTTAACTAAGTTTATTATAGCTTCTGCTTTTTTACTCCAGTCATTTTCTCTTGCTTCTTTGTCTAAGAGTTTTAAATAGTCTTTATCATTTCTTAAAAAGTAGCTTTCTTCAAGTTTCTTTATAAAATCACTATGGTTTTCTCCAATAAATATGCTTTTGTATTTTTTGCATTCGTTTAGGTCAGTTGTTACTATTGGTTTTTTAAGTGCCATGTATTCAAATATTTTTACAGGGTTTGTGCTTTTTGTGATGTCATTTATTAGAAAAGGCACCATTAATATATCACAGTTTCTTGCATAGTATTTAAGTTCACTATAGTCTTTTGGTCCAAAAAAGTAAATGTTTTCTTCCTTACCTGTTATGTTTTGGTCGTATGACTCATCATATTTTATTCCAAAAAGTATTACGTTATATTTGTTAGAACAAGCTATTTCTTTTATTAAGTCATAGTCAAACCATTTAGCTAGTGCGCCATAGTAGCAGACATTTCTTTTTCCGTTATTAAATACTTCAGCGAAGTTGTAATCTAATTTGTGTTCACTGAATTCTTGAAAGAATTTGTAGTCTACTCCATTAGAACTATATACTAGGTTTTTATTTCCACGTTTATTAATTACGTCATTCATTAACACGTCAGCTGTTACTACAACATAAACGTCGGTGTTACTCATTGCATAGTTATATTTGTCGGTAATATTAGTTGGCAGTGTAAGAGTGCCAGAAAGTTCTGGACTTAGATGGTCAATGTATTCGTAAATAAATTTGAAACCTTTATTCATGTATTTGTTTATATCTTTAATGCTTAGTTTCCAATCAGTTGAGTATACTTCTATATATTTAGGTTTATCATTTTTCTTTAATTCATTCATTAATATTTTGTTTAGTAATATATTGTTAAAGTTAAATAAGTAAAAGTTATCTTTTAGTTTTTCATACACCTTAATATTGTCAGTCATTGTTGTAACTTCGTAGAACATCAAGCATTTTTGGTTTGCTAGGTTGTTTGCAATGTGTTGTGGTCTTTGAAATAAGTGTACTTTGTAACCAAAACTGCTTCTCCAAAGTATTATTCTGTCGTAATTATTACTTTTTAGTATTTCTTTTATTTCTTTTTTATATTTATTATAATGCACAAGTGTTGTAAAACTAAATTTATCTAAGTAATTAGCTATTATGTAGCTTTTTAGTTTTTTACAGAAACCAATAGATCCGTATTTCTTATGCACATTTAGTAATTTTGTTATTTTTTCTTTCATCTCATTCCCTCATAATTATTCTAGCACATTTTTTTAAAGAAATACACACTTAGTTTAAAAGTTTTTAAAAAAGTATGTTACTTAAAAACATACTTTCCTATTATATAGTTTATTAAAGTTGTGGATATACCTGATATCATTTTTGACGGGAAACTAGCCAACTCAGCATATTCTATAAGCATATACAAGACTAAACTATCCATAAATAAGCCTGCAACACGGGTACCTAGAAATAGGTAAAATCTTTTTATTTTTGCTTTTCTTGTTTTAAATACTGTTTTAAATACGAATTTAATATTGGCAAAGTAAAGTAAAACTACACTTATTAAGAATGACATAGTGTTTGCAATTAAGATGTTTATTTTTAACACAGAATGGAATAACATGAATGTAATTACTTCTAATATAGCTATAGAGCTTGCAAATATTGTATATCTTATAAATCTTTCATTTTTATTTAAGTATTTCTTTATCATAGAACTCCGAATAGTATGAGATTTTATTATAGTAGTCAAAATAGCCATAA
Source organism: uncultured Clostridium sp. (assembly GCA_900557045.1). Classification (GTDB taxonomy): domain Bacteria; phylum Bacillota; class Clostridia; order TANB77; family CAG-508; genus CAG-492. Next base: position 11,695 of record USQY01000006.1, on the reverse strand, counting down.
CTTTCTACTAAGGTTTCTTTATCACTAAATAAGTTTGTTCCTAAACCTAGAGTGTCACATTCTATTTTTACACCTAAGCTACCTAATATGGTTGGGAACATGTCAATGTTTGTGAATAGTCTATTGTATTGTTTGGATGGACTATTTTTTGCATTTATAAATACGTTATATATGTTTCTTTCGCTGTCTTTATAGTTAACTACTTTGCTCATAGAGATATGGTCTCCAGTAAGTACAATTGTAGTGTTTTTGTAAAAATCTTGCTCGCTTAGCCAGTCAATGAAATCCATTATAGTAGTGTCTGCACATGCAATTGTGTCTATGTATTTTTTGTTACTTACGCTTTTGCAGTCTTTATACGTAACACCTTTTGGCGCGTGAGTATCTATTGTCATAAGTGAGAAATAGAAAGGTTTATCCTCTTTACTAAGAGACGTTAATTCTGTTTTAGCGTGTTCAAATAAGTCTCTATCTTTTAAGCCCCATTCTACTAGATCACTCTTTTTTACTAATTTATTATCTTTAAAGTAGTCTAGGTCAAGTATTTTGTAGTTTCCGTGTGCATATAGATAGTCTTCTATACCACTAAATGTTGCATCACTTCCTAGCATGAATGATAGGTTGTAACCATTTTTACTCATTATATCTCCTAGAGTGATTATGTTTGGATATAGGAATTTGTGTTCATTTGCATTTTCAAATTGTGTTTTTATAGGAACACCTGCAGTTGTTGCTACAAGGCCTGACATTGTCCAAGATAAACCTGGGGCAGTGTATGCTCCTCCGATTAGTCCTTCTTCTTTATTTGAAAATGACAAATTATCTTTTGCTAATTTAGTTAAGTTTGGTATGTAGTTTTTATCGTAAACCCCTCCACTTTCTTTATCAGCAAAAGTGCTTTCCATGCTTTCTAAGTATATTACTATTAAATTGTTTTTATCTTTAGGGAATACTATATTATCATATTCTACTTTTGTGTAGTTATTTTCTATAAAATCATTTGATGTAACTCTTTTATCAATGTAGTCTTTTACTTTAAAAGCATCATTGGTGTAATAAACAGTGTAACACATTAATAAAAGTCCACCAATAATTAAGAATGTGAATATCTTGTTGATAAACTCATGCTTTTTACTTAGTTCATGTAATATTAAGAAAATGATTGTGTATAACATTACAGGAATAAGAGTATACATGGCAGCGTCTAAAACTATTTCTATGCTTGTACCAGCTGCTGGAGTTAGTAAAACGAATATTATTTCATCTAGTTTTGTGTTTCCATAGTATTCTTTTGTCCACATTAGTAAAAATAGTACTATAAGTGGAATTACAACTAATATATATGCAAATATTTTTTTCTTCATACTTCACCTCTTAAGTCAACTATATTCTATCACAAAAAAGAAATTTGTTAATAGTTTATTTATTATTCATAAATTCTATATATTTATCACAAACTTCTTTACCACCGATAGCTTGTACTTCTCCTTTTTCTATCCATACAACTTTATTACACATGTTTCTTATTTGATCAATTGAATGGGAAACAAATAAGACAGTAGTGCCGCCATTTATCATATTTAACATTTTTTCTTCACTTTTCTTTTGAAAAGCCATGTCGCCGACTGAAAGTATTTCGTCTACAATAAGTATTTCTGGGTCAACTACAGTAGCAATTGAGAAAGCTAGTCTAGCTATCATGCCTGAAGAGAAGTTTTGTATTGGAACATCTAAGAATTCAGAGAGTTCACTAAATGAGACAATTTCGTCAAATTTAGAGTTAATAAATTCTTTTGAGTAACCCATAACGGCACCGTTTAAGTAGATATTTTCTCTTGCAGTTAGTTGGCTATCAAATCCTGCTCCTAGTTCGATCATTGGGCATATGTTACCGTAAACACTTACTTTCCCTTTAGTAGGTTTCATGACTCCTGCGATTACTTTTAGTAGTGTAGACTTCCCAGCTCCGTTTGATCCGACAAAACCTACAACTTCTCCTTTTTCTACATCAAAATTAACATTTTTTAATGCCCAGAAGTCATTATTTATTTTTTCTTTCTTTTTGAACATATCTACAAAACCTTGTTTTAGAGAAAAGCCTTTTTCTATACCAAGATTAAATTTCATAGATATGTTTTTCACTTCAATCATATTTTCTTTCATTTGATCCTCCTAGACATAGTATATAAATTTGTCTTGATTTTTCTTAAATAGTAATATACCAATAATTAAGGCAAGAGACCCGCTTAGGAAGCATCCTATAAACTGAGTTAATGTTGGAAGTGTGTTATAAAGTATTATTGTTCTTGCAAAGTTTATTATTTGATACATTGGATTTAGTTTCATAATACTTTGTAATACAGTATTTGAAATAATTGAAATGTCATACATTATTGGTGTAAGGTAAGTCCATATAGTTATTATTATTCCGTATACATAGAACATGTCTCTAAAGAATACTGCAACTGTTGATAAGATTAAGCCCATACCAAGAGTAAACATGAATAAACATATATATGAGAAAGGTAATATTAAGTGGTACCAATTAATTCCAGTGCCAGTAAAAATCAATACTAGATATAGTGGAATTAGTGTCAATAAAAAGTTTATTCCTACAAATAAGCATTTACTAAGTGGAAATATATACTTTGGCATATAAACTTTGTTTATAAGTGAGAAGTTAGCAACAACGCTACTCATTGCAAGGTTTGAAGCTTCACTGAAGTAGTTAAAGTAAGTAAGACCAATTAGTAAGTAAGATAAATAGCTTACTCCTGGAGTTGAAAACTTAAATACGTTTGAGAATACTACTGCCATTACTGCCATCATAAGTAATGGGTAAAGTAAACTCCAAAACACGCCTAGTACACTTCTTTTATATTTTACTTTAAAGTCTCTACTTATTAATTCACTCAGCAAAAAACCATATTTTTTTATACTTATTAATGTGTTTTTCAATATTGACCTCCTTACATTTTTATTATATTTCCGTTTCTATTTATTTTTATACCGTCTTCTACATATATTCTTAGTGGTTCACTTTCTATTAAATCGTTATAATCAACTAATTGAAGTAGTCCAAATGATATATTATCTTTTTTAACTTTCTTTTCACTTCTTAAATATACTAAATTGTTATTCATTATTTCTTTAGTTATAATTTCCCATGAATTTTTATTTATTTTAGTTATATCTTTAAAATAAAATTCAACTAATCCTATATTGTTATAGGGGTGGTCGGCTAGTTTAAATTCTTTAATTACTTCTTTCCATTTGTTTTTCCAAAGTTCTTTATTAAAAGCTTTAGCTGTCATTAAAGCATTTCTTCTTATTTCTTTTTGTTTGTCAAAATTATCAATAATATATTCTAATTGTTTCAATAAAGCTTCTTTATTCGGTTCAATTTGATAACCGTTTAAACCATTTATTACTAAGTCAGTTAATCCACCAATTCTTGTTGTTACAACTATATTTTCGGTAGACATAGCTTCTAAGCAAGACAAGCTTGTACCCTCACTATATAGAGTTGGTATTAAACTTATGTCAGACATTTTATATACTTCATTCATTCTTTCTGGTTCCATGCTGTAGCAAAATAATCTGTCTTTATATTTTTTCATTTTTTCTTTGATTTTATTTACATCTTCGTCAAATCCTTTTCCAACAAAATGCACTTCAATATTATCATATTTTTTAAATAAATCATCGACTATACTTAAAAGTAAGTACATTCCTCTAGGTTCGTAAAGTCTTCTAGGATAAGTTATTACTATTTTACCTTTTTTCTTGTAATTATCATCTTTTTTAAATTCTTTTGTATCTACATAGTTAGTTATTACATTTATCTTTTGATTTCCCAATTTATAATCTATTGTTTGAAACCAATTAGCTGTGTTAGTATCTACGCTTATCATTTTATCGCAAAGCAAGGCTGAGTCAATTATTATTTTTTTGTTAACCCAAAAATCAAGGCCGTTCGTTGCTACATTTGTTGGATTGTCCCAATAAATTCCGTGACTTATACCAATTGACGGACTACATTTTATTGGATAGCATTCTTGAAAAGCCGAAAATATATGTAGTATACTTTTTCCATTAGTTTTGTTTAGATATGTTTCCATTTGGCTTTTAAAAAATGTGGTGCTGTAATTGATTTCTGTTTCATTATTTGATAAACCAACAACTGTGATATTTCTATATTTTCTAATAAAGTTTTTATTAGCATTTTGGTATATCACGAAATTTTTATTAAGTTCTTTACTCACTTCAAAAAGATCAACTAGATATCTTTCTGCACCACCTGAATAGTAGTTAGTTCCATTGTAATCAAAAAAAGTGGAACATTTGGCTGTTATGTAATTTTTACTTTCAAAATTTGCTATTAGTTGAGCTAGTGTACTTTCTGAAAGTAGTTTTTTTAGTTTTTCTTCAAAATCAATATCATCTTTTAAAATAAAACATTTTTCGTAATTTGATTTAATTTTGTTTTTAGTTGTTATGTAAATAAAAGATCTGAATTTAAAACAAAAGTTAAACTCTTCAGTATTAATGAATTTTTTCCCTTTTTTATTTTTACTTAAAATATAGATATTGTATTTGAAATTTTTAGGGAATATTTCTTTGTATTTGTCATACAATTTTTCATTTTGAAATACTAAATTAATCTTAAAAGGTTCAAAAGAAAGATTACTAATTTTTATTTTTTCTTCTTTATGGTGTTTTTCTTTTAGTTTGTTTTTTATTCCTTTAAATCCACTGTCTTTAAATATTAATAGGGCATTTACAAGTGTTACTAATTTAAATTTTCTTAATATTCTATAAGCTCTTAAGTCTCTGTCATCCATAGTATATATCTCCTAACTACCATATTTTTATTATTGTTATTATAATTGTAATTATTCCTATTAATGAAAGGGCAGCTTTTTCTCTTGTTGATAGTTTTTTTAATTTAATAGGTGTTATAAATAGTATTCCTGTTATAAGTAGTGTTACTGGGAATATGACATTTCTATATTCTTTTGCCACTATAAATGTTAGGAAGTAAACTAGAGGAATTATGATAGCACTACAAGTTATAGGCATACCAATAAATTCCTTACTATCTCCTTTTTTTAGTGTTGACAACATATTGAAGTAAGCAAGACGTATTACTCCAGCAATACAGAAAAATACACTAATTATGAATAAGTATATATTGTGAGTGGATAAGTTTTGCACGATCATCATTGGAAGGACGCCAAAAGCAATAGCATCATTTAGCGAGTCTAGTTCTATACCGTATACTTCATAGTCTTTTAGACTACCAAACTTTCTTGCTACAACGCCATCAAATGCGTCACATATTGCTGAGAATATTAGACAGAACACTGCGTATGTTGTTTTTCCGTTACTTGCAAGTAATATACCAATTATAGCTGAAGCGGTACCTGTCATTGTTACCCAGTCACATTTTCTATATACTCCTATTGGTTTTAATTTTTTTAACATATTAATCAACTTCTTTCTAAATCAATTATATCATAAAAGGTTCAAATGTTAAAGAAAAAACCATCAAACTAATGGTTAACTTATAAATAAGTATACATAATATATTAGAAACACTAATACCATGAGTACTCCTTCTCTTCTTGATAAGACTTTACCACTTTTTCCAAATATATAAAATATGATAGATGCAAGTAATACAATACTTGAGTCTACTACTGTGAAAGCGTTTGAAGAGACTGTTCCATATATGCTAATAGGAAATCCTAAAACTATACATATGTTAAATATGTTAGTTCCTATTATGTTACCTACAGCCATGTCAAATTCGTCTTTTCTAGCCGCGTTTACTGTCATTGTTAGTTCAGGAAGAGAGGTTCCTATTACTATGGCTGTCATTGATATTATTTTTTGGCTTATTCCTAAAACTTCTGCAAGCATTACAGCGTTATCTACAACTATATCTGAAGATACTATTATTCCTATAAGTGTAAGTATTATTAAAATCACAGATTTTTTAAGACTATATTCAGGGATAAGAGTTTCTTCGTTTTTGTTTTTTCTTACTAATCCGATTATGTAGAACATGAACAGTATAAACCAACAAAGAAGCATTATACCATCAGCACGAGATAGAGTATTAGATGAACCTTTTTTAAATAGTGAATCTGTTAATAAAACAAAGAAAGCAGAAGTTATGATTACTAATAAAGGGAGTTCTTTTTTTATTGTTCTTTCTTTTACTTTGATGGGTCTTACAATTGCAGCTATACCTACAATTAATAGTATGTTTACTATACATGAACCGATTACATTTGCAAGAGTCATGTCTGGATTACCACCACTTATTGAGTTAAATGATATCGCTAGTTCTGGAGCACAGGTACCAAAGGCAGCGACTGTTAAAGCAATTAACATTTTAGGAACTTTTAAGTGAATACTAAGACTAGAAGCTGCACTTACAAATATGTCTGAAAATCTTATAAGTGAAACTAGTCCAATTACAAATAGAGTTAGTGCTGTTAGAATTAAAGTCAAGACTTTTCCCTCCTTATTTTGTCTCTTTCAAAGTATTTCATTATTTCTGAAACGATTATAATTGGAAGAGATGTTAAGAACAAGTATAGTACATGTAATAGTGGAATTGTTTCTGTTTCTAAAAGATGCGATAATACACTATTTTCTACTACTACAAATTGTATAAATAATACTATTAATATAGATAATACTAATTTTTTGTTATTTTTTAGTGGTATACTAAATAAGCTTTTTGTTTCGCTTCTACAGTTAAAACATTGTATGTTTTGCATGAATACCATTAGAAGTAAGATGTAACTTCTTGCAACCGGTGTTGGTAGTTTTAGTACGTCTATTAAGTATATCCAGACGCCAAAGACAACTATTCCCATAGTTAGTCCCAATAAAAGAATTTCGTTTTTTAGTAATCTATCAAATAGATTTTCTTTTGTGCTTCTTGGTTTTCTTTTTAGTACATCTTTGTCTGTTTGTTCAAATGCAAGAGCGACATCTTGTATTCCGTCAGTTACTAGGTTTAGCCAAAGGAGTTGAATTGCAGTTAGTGGTACAGAGTAATCTAAGAGAATTGAGAACAAATAAAACACGACTTCACTAACTCCACAGGATAAAAGCATATATGTTACTTTTCTAATGTTGTCGTATGCACCACGGCCTTCTTCTACTCCTTTTACTATTGAGGAAAATTTATCGTCTGTAATGATAAGTGAAGAGGTCTCTTTTGCTATGTCTGTTCCACTTCCCATGGCAACACCTGTATTTGCTTCTTTTAGGGCGGGGCTATCGTTTACACCGTCTCCAGTTACTGTTACAAATTCACCTAATCTTTTGTATGAAGAGACTATTTCTAGTTTTTGTATTGGCGTAACGCGACTATATACTTTTTTAGTTTTTATGTATTCGTCAAAAGTACTTTGGTCTTTTTTTAGGAATTTAGATAATTCTTCTCCAGTAGATAGTTCTGTTTCGTTTGAGCAAATTCCTAGAGCGCGAGCAATTTTGTAAGCTGTTAGTGGGTGGTCTCCAGTTATCATGACTACTTTTATTCCAGCACTTTTACATTTTTCTACTGCCTCTTTAGCATCAGGTCTAATTGGGTCTAGAAATGCAACTAAGCCACTAAATTTAAGTATAGGAATATCACTTTCTTTATAAATATCTTTTTGTTTAAAAGAAGTTATTTTTGCACTTGCGAAAGCTAGTACCCTGTAACCGTCACTTGCTAAAAGTTCATTTTGTTTTCTAATCTTTTCTTTGTTTGTTGTTTTTTTTGTAAACTTAAGTACTTTTTCTAAGTCACCTTTTATTGTTATATACATATCATCTTGTTCTTTATAGAACGCAACTGAATATCCGTTATCTGACTCGTATGGAATTCTATCAATTACGTTTGTTCTTAAATCTGTGTTTTCTAAACCATATTTGTAACCTAAAGATAAAAGAGCTATGTCCATTGAGTCACCGAATGAGACCCATTCATCGTTTTGAAGTGATAGTGTTGCTTCGTTGTTATATAGTCCTTCTTTTATAATGTTTTTTACTTTATTTAAATTTTTACCTTCAATTTTTCCGATACCGTTATAGCCTTCTCCTGTTACTATATAAGTGTCGTTGTTTGGTAAAACTATTTTTTTAACCGTTTGCTCGTTTAGTGTAAGAGTGCCTGTTTTGTCACTTGCAATTAGTGTAGTGCTGCCTAGTGCTTCAACTGCATTTAGTTTTTTTACTATTACATTCTTTTTAGCCATTTTGTCACTACTTATTGATAAAGCTAAAGTTATAACAACAGGCAAACCTTCAGGAATAGCTGATACACTTAGTGCGATAACTAGGAAAAATATTTCTTTTGCGGTGTATCCTTTTATGTATAAAATGAATGTTACGATTATAGCAAGAACGGCTGCGATTAGGCCAAGGTCTTTTGTGAATTTGTTCATTCTTATTTGAAGTGGCGTTAGAGTTCTAGAGCTATTTAAGACTTCTTTTGCAATGCTACCTATTTCCGTGTCTTTTGAAATAGATGTAACTATACCTATAGCACGACCTCTTGTTATGTTTGTGCCTAGATAGCACATATTGGTTCTGTCGTTTATAGTTACTTCTTTAGTTATTTTTTTAGTGTGTTTTTCACGTGGGATAGACTCACCTGTTAATATGGACTCATCTACTTCTAGGCTATTTACAACAAGAAGCCTTAAGTCTGCTGGGACTATGTTTCCACTTTCTAAATAGACTATGTCGCCAATTGTTAAATCAGAACTTTCTATAATTACTTCTTTGTTGTCTCTTAGTACTTTTGCTTCTACTTTTACTATTTTTTTTAATGCTTCAGCACTTTTAGAACTTTTGTATTCTTGAACTGAACCTAGTAACGCATCTATTAGTACTACAAAGAGTATAAAAATTGCATCTACGTATTCGCCTATTATGAATGATAAAGTCAAAGTTATTAGTAAGATATAACATATTGGGTTTTTAAATTCTGAGAAGAACACTTGAATATATGACTTTTGTTTTGATTTTGGAAGTGAGTTTTTACCGTAGAGTTTTATTCTTTTTACTGCTTCTTTTGTTGTTAATCCTTCTTTTGTTGTTTTTAGGTTTTTTAAAGTTTCTTTTTCAGACATTTGATAATAATTATTCATGACTTCACTTCCTATTCTTGTTAATATTATATCATAAGTAGTATTTTCTATAAAGAAAAAAGTTAATAATTTCGGAGTTATTAACTTTTTAGTTTGTTAGTTTATGTTTTTGTTGTTAACGTATAATTTGTAACCATTAAAATCTATGTTTGAGTTTGTCTTTTTAGCATTGTTTGTCATTTTGGTTTGAAGGTTGATCGCTCATATTGTCACTTTCTTTACTAGGTTTCTCTAGTGGTGTCATAACCTTTATTGTTTTTTCAAGTGTCTTTTTATATTTTTTTCTTTCAATTATAATTATCCAATAATTATGTGAAAGTCCTGTGATAAATATGTATAATTTTTATGAAAATCTATTTATTTGTGTAATTGTAGTAACTCATTTCTTCTAATTCTTCGCTAAGTTGTTCTAGGTCTTCTAGGTCTGTTTCATAATTTAGTATTTCTTCTATTTCAAATATAAGACTTTTTAGTGAAGTGTGAGTTTCATAATTTATGTTATATTTTTTTAGTATTTCTATTTGTGAGTCTCTTAATACTAAATTGTTGTTTCTTTTTTTAGGTATATTTGCGTCTATGTCTACTTCAGTTATTATGTCTTCTATGTTAATATCTTTTCCATTTAATCTCATGATAATCATCTCTTTTCATGATAATTATAACACTTATATAAAAGAAAAGAAACACTGACTTGTGTGTTTCTTTGTAAGGTTACTGCATTACGTATGGATCACTTTGTGTGCCTGAGCCTGTTACATATACATCAGACTTTAGAGCCATGACTGGGCTGTAAGAGCCGGAGAAAGAAATCATGTGGTTGAAGTTTCCGCCGCCATAGTTGTAGAAGACAAGCCCACTAGAAAGCACATGGAACGCACTGTTAGCATAAAAGGAATTCGGGCTTATTGCCCATTGCCAAGTTGAACTTCCTTGGAATAACCAGTTATTTATATAACATGATGATGTTCTATCATAATTATATGGCTGGATGTTTCTTGCACAGTCGCTTGCTAGTACTGCATATCCATAGTCACTTGGATACATTAGTCCTACACTTCCTGTAAATGTTGTTGTGCTTGAATAACTATCTTGTGACGTTTTTCCTGCTGTTCCTTTACTATTTAACATTCTCTCCATATCATATAAGTCTTGAGATGTATAACCTGGAACACTACTTGCTCCACATAAGTACATTTTGTAGTTAACTGTGTTTTTATAATTTGTTAGTGAGTATGTACTAGATAATGTTGTATATAGCGTTGTTTTTGGCCAGTGGTTTGTTTTATTGGTGGAGTCATATGCTGCTTTCTCATATCCTACTTTTCTTACTCTTATTATATCTTCTCCATTAGCTCCATCTGGGAATAACCCTATTATTCTCCACATTTCTGTTGTACCGTCGATCTTTTCCATTTGGATGTAATTATTTGGGTCAGTTCCTTCATACCTATAACCATTTTCGTTTACCGCATTTGTTTGTATTAATGTTGCTAATAAAGATATGTTTTTCTTAAATGTTATACTACAACTTTTTGCACTTGTTATATTGTTTATTGTATAAGTGTTCCCTCTTAGTGTTCCGCCACATGTATGACTTTCTAGCTCTAATATATATCCACTGTTTGGTGTTACAGTAAAACTTGCACTTCCATTATATCCTACAGTTACATTTGATGGGCTTACTGTTCCATTTGTTGCTGTTAAACTTACACTGTATCCATCTCCAAAATCTATTGTACAATAGTCAGGTGTATGTATATTCTTTAATTTTATTGAAAAATCTGTATTGTCCCATGTTGCTGTTGTTCCGTTTTTACACGTTACATTTTTCACTACATTTGTTTTTAACAAATCTGCATATGTTTTATTTGTTGCTTGTCCATTTAATGTATAAGAAACTAAGTTTATATCACTTGCTGGACTTATGATGTATGGGTCACTTGCTGTTCCACTTCCTGTTACTTGTACACCAGTTTGTAAGTATATCGTTGGTTTTAGTCCACTTGTATTACTTGGGTTTGTTATTCCACTTGATGTTACTTCTTTTATTCCGCTAGAACTATTTATGTAATATTTTTCTGTAGTTGCTAAGTATGAGTTTACTCCACCTATTTGATTATATTCATAGTCTGTTAGTAAGCCAATATTGTTGTAAGTGCTTTCTGCACAAGTATTAGTGAAACAATTAAACTTATTTGTTTGTTGTACTAGTACTTCTTTATCTTCTAATGTATTATAAAATGATGTTAAGTCTGTTGTTAAAGTAGATGTACTTGTTGAAGTTGTACTTTGACTTATTAATTTAGGTAGTGTTTGATCGTCTATTTGATAACTTCCTATTATTCTCCATAAGTTCTTTGTTTTATCTTCGTTTTCTGGATATTGAACATAGTTTTTGATGTTCTCTCCACCATACAAGCAAGTGTTAGAATTACTTGTTAAACAACTTGTATCACTTTCTATTATATCTACTAGTCTATTTCCAATATTAGTTGCAACTTCAGTGTATGGTCCACTTACTGACACATATC
>USQY01000005.1 GCA_900557045.1 uncultured Clostridium sp. | reverse complement strand
TTAAGCACATACCTTTCTATACCCAAAAAATCAGATTTATAATATTTTTTTGCATTTTGGTTAAATTAAAAATATGAACTAAAAATACATTATATTAGATAAAATTTATAAATATTAATAAATGTCGAAATTTACAAAAAATTACCAGTGTAAAAAAATAATAAATGCATATCATAATATTGAAAAAACAAATAGTTTTTTCCTGAAGATAAAATAAATGCATTTTAGGAGGTGAAACGATATGACAAGTTCAAATAAAAAAGTAGTTCCAGCTGCTACAGAAGCTTTAAATAAATTCAAATATGAAGTTGCTAGTGAAGTTGGTGTTAACTTAAAAGACGGTTACAATGGAGATATATCAGCTAGAGACGCTGGTAGAATCGGTGGTAACATGGTTAGAAAATTAATACAACAAGCTGAATCTCAAATGACAAAATAGTTATTTAGATTATATAGCATATAACAAAGACAGGGATATTTTTCTTGGTTTTATGGAATTTGTATATAATATACACATACATAAAGGCAGGGATTGTGTTCCTGCCTTTATGTGCGTGAAAATTTATAAGTTTTATGGAATAAATTAAGTATAATAATATTAATTAAGTTAATAATTTAAATAAATAAAAAATATATTATATGAGGTGGGTTTATGAAAAAAATTGAAAATGATGAAGATGAATTTGAAGATACAACTAAATATGGTGAATTTGTTTCATCTTATTTTGCATGGCTAACTTTGGATGGACAAAAGGAAACAGCTGAAAAACTTGAACATATAACTAAGAAGAAAAAGTAATAATGCTGTATATTGAAAAATGTACAAAAATATGTTAATATGAATGTTACTAATAATGAAAGGAGATTTTGTATGCAATATAAGTTTACAAATAGAGCTGAAAAGGCAATACAGATTGCAAATGAATTAGCAAGTGAAATGGGTCATAGTTATATAGGAACAGAACATTTGCTATATGGACTTACAAAAGAAGGCAATGGTGTTGCAAGCAAAGTTCTAGAATTGCAAAATATTACTCCAGATAAAATAATAGAGGAAATAGAAGAATTAATAGGAATTGTAGATATAGATGAGGAATATGAAATAATAGAAACTTCTGGTTTTACTCCAAGAACTAAAAGGGTTATTGAAAATGCTTTTAGAGAAGCAAAAAAAATTGGAAGTGAATATATAGGAACAGAACAATTGTTAGTTGGAATAATGCAAGAGGCTGATAGTGTTGCTGTTAGAATATTACTAGATTTAGATATAAGCCCACAAAAATTATATAATGAAATTGTTAAAGTAATTAATGAAGAAGATTTTAATCAAAATGAGAAGGTAAACAAAAATATAGGAAGCTATAATTCAACACCTACTCTAAATCAATTTGGGGCAGACCTAACTAAACAAGCAATAGAGGGAAAATTAGATCCAGTTATAGGTAGAAAACAAGAGATTGAAAGAGTAATACAAATCTTATCAAGAAGAACTAAAAATAATCCTTGTTTAATAGGTGAACCAGGCGTTGGAAAAACAGCTGTTGTTGAAGGATTAGCAGAAAAAATAGTAATAGGTGATGTTCCAGAAATGCTTAAGAATAAAAGAGTTGTTACATTAGATATTACAAGTATGGTTGCTGGAGCAAAATATAGAGGGGATTTTGAAGAAAGAATAAAGAAATCATTAAATGAAGTAAGAAAAGCAGGAGATGTTATTTTATTTATAGATGAAATTCATACAATAGTTGGTGCAGGTGCTGCAGAAGGAGCTGTTGATGCAGCAAATATTCTAAAACCATTACTTGCAAGAGGTGAAATTCAACTAATAGGTGCAACAACTATTAGTGAATATAGAAGATATATAGAAAAAGATGCAGCTTTAGAAAGAAGATTTAGCCCTGTAACTGTTCAAGAGCCTACAATTGAAGAAACAATAAAAATATTAAAGGGAATACGTGACAAATATGAGGCACATCATAATGTCAAAATCACAGATGAAGCAATAAATGTTGCAGTTAATTTATCTGTTAGATATATAAATGATAGATTTTTACCAGATAAAGCAATTGATTTAATAGATGAAGCAGCTTCTAAATTAAAAATGAAAACATACACAAGACCAGAAAAATTAAAAGAATTGGAAGAAAAAATTTCTTCTATAGGAAAAGAAAAAGAAGAAGCTATATTAGTTCAAGATTTTGAAAAGGCAGCTAAATTAAGAGATGAAGAAAGCAACTTAAAAGAAAAGTTGGAAAAAGATAATAAAAAATGGAAAAATAAAACAAGTAAAAATGTTACTATTTTAAATGATGAGGATATTGCAGAAGTTATAGCAAGTTGGACTAATATTCCAGTTAAAAAATTGACACAAGATGAAAATGAAAAATTAAAAAATCTTGAGGAAAATCTTCATAAAAGAGTAGTTGGTCAAAATGAAGCAGTAGAGGCTGTTACAAAGGCAATAAGAAGGGGAAGAGTAGGATTAAAAGATCCTAAAAGACCAATAGGTTCATTTTTATTTTTGGGACCAACAGGTGTTGGAAAAACTGAACTTTCAAAAGCTTTGGCAGAATGTTTATTTGGAAATGAAGATTCAATGATTAGAATAGATATGTCTGAATATATGGAACCACATTCAATATCTAAATTAATCGGTTCACCTCCTGGATATGTAGGGTTTGATGAAGGAGGTCAATTGACTGAAAAGGTTAGAAGAAAGCCATATACTGTGTTATTATTAGATGAAATAGAAAAAGCACATCCAGATGTTATGAATATGCTACTTCAAATTTTGGAAGATGGACGTTTAACAGATTCACAAGGAAGAACTGTTAATTTTAAAAATACAGTTATTATTATGACATCAAATATAGGGGCAAGAGCAATTACAGACAGAAAGACATTAGGATTTACAAGCTTTACAGCTAATATTAGTGATAACAGAAAAGAAAACATGACAAGTGAAATTGTTAATGGAAAAGAAATTTTGGAAAATAAAGAAAAATTGGAAAAAGTAAAAGCAGAAGAGAAAAAACAATATGAATCAATAAAAAAAGATGTAATGGCAGAATTAAAACGCGAGTTTAGACCAGAATTTATAAATCGTATTGATGAAATAATTGTTTTCCACAAATTGAATGAAGATGAGATTATGCAGATAATTGATATTTTATTAAAACAAGTGGAGAAAAGACTGAAACAAAATGACTATGAAGTAAGAATTGATGAAAGTGTTAAGAAGTTAATAGCTAAAAAGGGATTTGATGCAAATTATGGTGCTAGACCTTTGAGAAGAGCTATTCAAAGTTATGTTGAAGATGTAATTTCTGAGGCTATTTTGAATGGTAGTGTAAGAATTGATAAGCCTGCTGTTATAGTTGCAGATGATGAAAAATGCATAGTTAAATAATGGATAATAATAAATAATTAAGGATACATTCTGACTGTATAAATTGCATATCATGGTGTATCTTTAATTATGCAATTTTTGGTATACTACTAGAAAGAAAAGAATAGTATTAAAATAAGAAAAGTATAAGGAGGAATACTTATATATGAAAAATGCTATTTTTACAGGGTGCGCAACTGCTTTGTGTACACCTTTTTTTGAAAGAGAAAATTTAACAAAAGAATATAATAATGTTTTTGAAAAAAAAGTACAGAATGATGAAGGCAAAAAAAATATGGGTGTTAATTTTGATGAGTTTGCTAGGTTTATTGAATATCAGTTATCAAATAAAATTGATGCATTAGTGGTGTGTGGAACAACTGGTGAAGCATCAACAATGACTGAAGATGAGAAAAAACAGACTATTAAGTTTGTGGTAGAAAAAGTAAATGGAAGAGTTCCAGTAATTGCCGGAACAGGCGGAAATAATACTATTTCTGTGGTTAATATGACTAAATATGCAGAAAGTGTTGGCGCAGATGCAGCCTTAATTGTAACTCCGTATTATAATAAAACTACTCAGAAGGGTTTAATAGAGCATTATAGAAGAATAGCAGAAAACACAAATTTACCAATAATCTTGTACAATGTACCAAGTAGGACTGGGGTGAATATTGAGCCTGAAACATGTTTAGAATTGTCTAAGATAGAAAATATAGTAGCAATAAAAGAAGCAAGTGGAAATATTTCTCAAGTAGCTAAAATAGCAGCATTGTGCGGAGAAAATTTACATATATATTCTGGAAATGATGATCAAATAGTTCCTATGTTATCACTTGGAGGAAAGGGTGTAATTTCTGTGTTATCAAATATAATGCCTGAATATACACATAATATTACACAGAATTTTTTTGATGGAAATGTTGTGGAGGCTGCAAAAATGCAGTTAGAGTGTGGGAAAATTATTAAATATTTATTTTGTGAGGTGAATCCGATTCCGGTTAAAGAAGGGTTGAATATAATGAAGTTTGAATTTGGGGTGCCAAGGTTACCTTTGGTGAGGATGACAGAGGGTAACAGGAAGAAGTTGGTGGAGTGTATGAGGCATTTTAAGGTTGTGTAAGAAAAAGTAATCTTTAGTGCTTTTGCAATTAGCTGGCAGAAAGCTTGTATTATGTAATCACAGAAATGTATATTGTGTTATGAGACTCCGCCCCAACTGCATACAAAGAGTAATAAATTTTTCTTGTAATGTTTGGTGTTTCGGGTGTTCGGAGATAGTTGTTGTTTTAATTTGGTGGCTTAAAATTAGTGAGGGTTTACAAGTCAAAAATTTATAACTCTTTGTAATTTGTCGGTCCCCACCTTGACTACGCTTCATAACACAATATACATTTCTGTGATTACATAATACAAGCTTTCTGCCTTCTCTACAATATTAGATGAAAAGTTATAAAAAAGATTGTTTTTAGTGGTGAAAGATTGTATAATGAGTATTATTGAAATATGATATTTATTAGTGGAAAAATATTATAATATATATTGTAAGAAGGAGAAAGTAAAGTCACAATGGAAAAAAGCATTTTAATTACGGAGAAGCCATCAGTTGCAATGGAGTTTGCAAAGGTGTTGGGGATAAATGGGGCAAGAAAAGATGGATATTTGGAATCTGAGAAGTGGATTGTAACTTGGTGTGTAGGGCATTTGGTAACAATGTCTTATCCTGAAGTGTATGATGAAAAGTTAAAATTTTGGAGGTTGGATACTCTTCCTTTTATGCCTAAAGAATATAAATATGAGATAATTCCTGCTGTTGAAAAACAGTTTAATGTAGTAAAAACTTTACTTCAAAGAGAAGATGTTACTACTATTTATGTTGCTACTGACTCTGGGAGAGAAGGAGAATATATATATAGGTTAGTTGAGCAGATGGCTGGTATTACTAATAAAACAAGGAAGAGGGTTTGGATAGATTCTCAAACTGAAGAGGAAATAAAAAGGGGTATAAGAGAGGCAAAGAATTTGGATGAATATGATAGTTTATCAGATTCAGCATATTTAAGAGCTAAAGAGGATTATTTAATTGGAATTAATTTTTCTCGATTATTGACAATTATTTTTGGAAGAAGAGCTGCAACAAAATTAAGTGAAGAGAAAATTTCTATTTCTGTTGGTAGGGTGATGACTTGTGTTTTAGGTATGATTGTTTCAAGAGAAAGAGAAATTAAGAATTTTGTGAAGACTACATATTATAAAATTGTTGGAGAGTTTGGTGATGAACAGGCAAATTTAAAGGCTGAGTGGAAAGTAACTGAAAATTCGAAAATGTATAATTCTAATAAATTATATAATGAAACAGGATTTAAGAAAGTTGAGGATGCTAGAGATTTTATTGGTTCTTTAAAAGATAAAAAAGCTATAGTTACTGATGTTAAAAAGGTTAAGCAAAAGGAAAATGCTCCTTTATTATTTAATTTGGCTGAGATTCAAAATGAGTGCACAAAGAGGTTTAAAATTAAGCCTGATGAAACTCTTGATGTAATCCAAAATTTATATGAAAAAAAATTGGTTACTTATCCAAGAACTGATGCAAGGGTATTGTCTACAGCTGTTGCTAAAGTAATTTCGAAAAATTTAAATGGTATTGCAAAAGGTTTTCAGGATGGGGAAGTTCAAGGCTATATTAAAAAGATGGTTGATGAAAAGTATTCTACAAATATTGTAAAATCTAAGTATGTAAATGATAGTAAAATAACAGATCATTATGCTATTATTCCGACTGGTCAAGGGTATGAAAATTATAATGGTTTAAATCAGTTACAAAAAGATATTTACAAATTAATAGTTAAAAGATTTTTATGTATTTTTTATCCTGCAGCAGAGTTTAGCAAATTGTCTATCACTATTAGTGTTGAAAATGAAGAGTTTTCTGCAAATAGTAAAGTGTGTACTAAATTGGGATATTTAGAGATAGCCAAGCCAAAGCAAAATGGTGGAAAAAGTGTGGATAATGAAGTTAATGAAGAAATGTTAAAAAAATTAAAAAAGGGGCAAGAGATAGGTGTTATTAATTTTGAAACAAAAGATGCTGAAACTAGTCCTCCATCAAGATATAATTCAGGTTCTATTATTTTAGCTATGGAAAATGCAGGTAAGTTAATTGAAGATGAAGAATTAAGAGAACAAATTAAAGGTGCAGGTATTGGTACAAGTGCTACTAGGGCTGAAATTATGAAAAAACTGGAAAGAATAAAATATATCCAAATAAATACTAAAACTCAGATAATTACACCTACTGAAAAAGGTGAGGTTATTTTCGATGTTGTTAATAGTTCTATGCCTGATATGCTTAATCCAAAATTAACAGCTAGTTGGGAGAAGGGGCTAGAGATGGTGGCTAACAAAGAAATTGGTTCAAAGGAGTTTATGGATAAGTTAGAAAATTATATAAAACTTAAATTTAAGAAATTAGTAATTTAAATAATTAAAATAATAGTTTAATTAAAGATAAAGAAGGAATAGCATTGTTTAAATGTGTAATTCCTTCTTTATTTTTAATTAAGCTATGTGTGTTGAATTATATTTGAAAATTTGTTGTTATCATTAATATATCTATTTAGATTTTTATGGGAAATACCAGTGTTATAAGAAAGTTGTTCTATGGTGTTTGGTGCGGTGTAGTCTTCTAAATAGTTTTCTAATTTTTGAATTTCAATAGAGTCTTTTGATACACAATTAGGACATACATTTCCAGCATGTGAGAAAAAACAGCCACAACGAGAGCATTTGTTAAATTCCATGTGAGACCTCCTATATATAAATTTATTATTAAGTGTATTTTATCATATAATAGGGAATTGTCAACCTGATTATATATGTGATATAATTTTAAATAATATGATATTGAATTGGAAATTTTAAATTGGGGATTTTTAAATAAAAATATAATAATTTGAAAGGATTCGTAACGGTTTGAAAAATAAGAAAAGGAAAAAGTTAAAAAAGGAAAAATTAGAAAAATTAGAAATAAAAAATTATGATGACACTAGTATTGAAGAAAAAAGAATTAGAAGAAAAAAAGAAAGTAATAAGAAAAAAAGAAATGAGAGAAAAATAGACAACCAAATTGACGAAAAAGTACAGTTAGATGTAGATGGCAAAATAGAAAAAAGAAAGGCAAGAAAAAGAATTTTTGTATTAATATTAATTATACTGGTTGTGTTATTAATGATGTTTTTAGTATCTTTATATAAATGGAATAAAATCTTAAAGGATATTATAAAATGCGAAAATTCAGTAGTAGTAGATTCAACAGGAAATGTTATTGCAGTTTTAGGAGAATCTAGAATTCAAGAATATGTAAAATTAGAAAATATTCCAAAGAATTTAGTTAATGCATATGTTTCTATTGAAGATAAAAATTTTTATAAACATAATGGAATAAATGTTAAAAGAACTGCTGGAGCGGTTGCTTCATATGTATTTAATGGAGGTTCTTCTTCTTTTGGTGGTAGTACTATTACTCAGCAATTAGTAAAAAATATAACTGGTGATAATGAAACCAAAATATCTAGAAAAGTGCAGGAATGGGATAGGGCAATTAAAACTGAATTGGTATTATCAAAAGATGAAATATTAGAAACATATTTAAACATAATTTATGTAGGACCTAATATTTATGGGGTTGAAAAAGGTGCAGAATATTATTTTAATAAAAAAGTTTCTGAACTTGATTTAGCTGAATGTGCTTTTTTGGCTGGAATTAATAATTCTCCTAATTCATATAATCCTTTTGGAAAAAATGATAATTCTGAGAAAATAAAGTCAAGGACAACTACTGTTTTAAATGTTATGTTAGAACAGGGATATATTAGTAATGAAAGTTATGATTTGGCTGTTTCAGAGTTGCAGTCAGGTTTAAAGTTTAATAAAGGAAAGCTTGAGCCTAAAGGTGATGCAATATATTCATATATGGTAGATGCAACTATATCTGAGGTTATTAATGATTTAGAAAATAAAAAAGGAATGTCAACAAATTTTGCTACTAATTATTTATATTTTTCTGGATTAAAAATTTATAGCACACAAAATTCGGATATTCAGAGAGAAATTGAAAAAGAGTGTGAAAAAAATAAATATATGATTAAATCAGCTCAATATGAAAATACTACTGCTCAAGCTGCTATGGTTGTGATGAATCATAATAATGGTCAAGTGATGGGATGTGTTGGCGGATTGGGAAAAAAGACAATTTCAAGAGGGTTTAATAGAGCTACACAAGCTTTAAGACAAACTGGTTCAGCTATAAAGCCAATTGCAGTGCTAGGACCAGCATTAGAAGAAAAAATTATTACTCCAGTTACTATTTATGATGATACTAAAACTGTTTTTGCAGAAGGGTATAGTCCAGATGACTGTGAAAAGGAGTTAGGTGAGATTACTGTTAGAAGAGCTGTTGAATCATCACAAAATATTCCTTTTGTAAAGATAATGGAGCAATTAACTCCTGAAAAATCTATGAAATATATGGAAAAGGAAGGAATTGCTAATTTAACAGATGGAGACAAAAATTTAGGTTTGGCTTTAGGTGGATTAGAAAAGGGTTCAAGCCCTTTAGAAATGGCTTCGGCATATGCGTGTATAGCTAATGGCGGAAATTATATAGAGCCTACGTTTTATACTAAAGTAGAAAATTCTAAAGGAAAGATAATCTTGAAAAGTAAACAAAAAAGTAGGAAAGTTTATTCTGAAGATACAGCATATGTGTTAAAGGAATTACTAACAGAACCTGTTAATGGTGAAAATGGAACAGCAAGAACATGTAAAATAGATGGGATGGAAGTTGCTGCTAAAACAGGGACTACAAATGATAATTATGATAAGTGGCTTTGCGGATTTACGAAATATTATACTGCTGTTACATGGTTTGGATATGATGTGAATGAGCCTATAAATGAAGGTGCAAATTCTATGGCTAATCAGATTTGGGGAAATGTTATGAGGGAGATTCATAGGTATTTGATTAAGGCTGATTTTGATAAGCCGAAGGATGTGGAGGAAGTTGTGGTTTGTAGAAAGAGTGGTAAGGTTGCTGAGAGTGGATGCGGAGAGGCTTATGTGGAGTATTTTAGGAAAGGTACTAGGTAAGGTTGTTAGTTGGGAGGGCATTTTGGCGAATTTTTTGCTGGGGTGCTTTTGTGTTGGGGTGCTTTTTTGTTGGGGTGGCACCGAGAAAAAAAATTTGTTACTTTTGAAAAAATAAGTTCCTCCAAACGCGGTGGAGTGCGTACTGCGTTTGGAGGGACTTGTTACGATAATGGGTTGGGTTAAATGTTTGGGGGCTTAGGTCGGAGACTTATTTTTTCAAAAGTAAAAATTTCTTTCTCCGAGTGAGGGTGGTGGTGGTGGATGTTTTTGGAGTGAGGGTGGTGGTGGTGGTAGATGTTTTAGAATATGTTTTTTGGAAATATAGTTGTTTTGGGTTAGATAAAGTAGTCGTTTTTGTTTTGGTTTGAGTTTTGTTTGTAGATGGTTAAGTTTGAGGTGTTGTCAACTGTTGCTAAAAAGATTTCGTTGAAATTGCTGTAACCTTGGGATACTATTTGTTGTTGAAGCCAAACTTCGTCTAGATTTAGATAGTTTAAATTTTGTTTTAAAACTGTGCTGTCTAAGATTACATTGACTGTAGGTTTTTCTGTTGGTGTTATAATGTTAAGGTCAGATGGTGTTGCAGGTTTTTTGTTTGATTTTGGTAAAAAGCTTATTTTGCCATTTGTTTCTAAAATTGCTGTTTCAATGTCACTTATATTAAAATATCCGGGCTGTTCTGCATTGTGTTAAAAATTCGTTTAAGTCCATTTTTGCTTTTTTTAGATTATTTTTGAAGATTTCACCGTTATTATATAGTATTAGTGTGTTTCCGTAAATTAGTCTTCTGAATTTTAGAGATTTATTTGAGAAAATTGATAGAAGAATGGATATGATTGCGTATATTGCCATTGCTACAAGTGGTTGTGTGAAACTGCTTTCTAATGCAGTAGACATTTCAGCTGCAATTGAGCCTATGGTGATTCCTATTATATAGTCAAACATGCTAAGCTGAGACATTTCTTTATTTCCCATAAGTTTTGTTAAAATAAATAGGAAAATAGCTGAACTGAATGATAGAATTATTATTTTTAATATTTCCATTTTAGACCTCCTTTTTATAACAGGTGTTTTATAGTATTTTAAGTTAGATGTGATATGTGCTTTATATTGTATTAAGTTAGATGTTTTATATTGTATTAAGTTAGGTATAGTATGTGCTGAATTTGGAAATAATATGCAGAATTCAGAAGTTTTTATATATAATGCCAAGTTAAAAGTTAAATATAATTTTGTAAAGTAAACGTAATTTTTATATATAGGTGAATTATAAAAGTAATTTTTATATATAATTAAAATATAATTAGCCTGCTATTGACATAATGCCATAAATGTAGTAATATATTAATCATAAATATTATTAAGAGTGGACGAGAGATTCGGCTTTTGGACTCCACAGCAACCTGCCATAAGTGCAAGGTGCTAATACCGACAAAGCGTAGCAATATGTATAGCTTTGGTTGATAATTAGAAATGAGATTATAAACCTTTGCTATATTATTAGCAAAGGTTTTTATGATAAAGGAGGAATTTTATATGAAAAAATTATTTACATCTGAAAGTGTAACAGAGGGGCATCCAGATAAATTATGTGATTTAATTTCAGATAGTATTTTAGATGCGTATTTGGAAAAAGATTCAAAATCAAGAGTAGCATGTGAATGTGTTGCTGGAAAGGGATTGGTATTAGTAGCAGGTGAAATTACTTCTAGTGCAAATGTTGATATTGAGAAAATTGTTAGAAATACAATAAAAGAAGTTGGTTATACAGATGAGAATACAGATATTAGTTATGAAAAATGTAAAGTTATTATAAATATTTCAAAACAATCTGAAGATATAGCTTTAGGGGTGGATAAGTCTTTGGAGGGTAAGAAAAATGCTGATTTAAGTATTGATTCTGATAATTCATATGAAATAAATGAAAATACTGAAACTGAAGAAGGTGCAGGAGATCAAGGAATGGTGTTTGGTTTTGCAACAGATGAAACAGAAAATTATTTGCCGATGCCAATTTATTTAGCTCACAAATTATCTAGAAAATTAGCTGATGTAAGAAAAAATGGTGAAATAAGCTATTTAAAACCAGATGGAAAAGTTCAGGTTACTGTAGAATATGAAAATGATAAACCTGTAAGAATAGATACAATTGTTATATCTACTCAACATTCTGCTGATGCAGATATGGATTTATTAAGAAAAGAAATTAAAGAAAAGGTTATTAGTTATAGTATAAGTTCTGATTTATTAGATGAAAATACTAAATATTTTATAAATCCAACAGGAAGGTTTGTAATAGGTGGACCATTAGGTGATACAGGTTTAACTGGAAGAAAAATAATTGTAGATACATATGGAGGTTATAGTCGTCATGGTGGTGGTGCCTTTTCAGGAAAAGATGCTACAAAAGTTGATAGGTCTGGTTCATATATGGCAAGGTTTATTGCTAAAAATATTGTGGCAAATGGATATGCAAAAAAGTGTGAAATTCAGATATCATACGCTATAGGTGTTGCAAAGCCTGTGTCTATTTTTGTTGATACTTTTGGAACTGGTAGAGTTTCTGATGAGGAAATTGTTAATGTTATTGAGAAAAATTTTGATTTAACTCCTAGAGGAATTATTAATAGATTAGATTTAGAAAGACCTATCTATAAGAAAACTAGTAATTATGGCCATTTTGGAAAAGATAATGTTACTTGGGAGCAAATTATTAAAATTTAATGTAAATATTTATATTATGATGATTTTTTTTAATTATTCATTTCATGAATATCAATATCTATATGCTTAATTAGCGCTTGGAAGTAAATTTATTTTGACTTACAAGTGCTTTTAAGCTGAATGAAAAGTTTAGTAATTCACTAAAATATATAATAAAAATATATCCCATAATTCCAAATTTTGGAATTACAATAAATATAAGTAAAATACTTGTAAATAGGTCTAAAATATTTATTTTAAGAACTGTTACTTGTCTGTCTAGTCCTTTTAAAATTGCATCAACAACATTGTCAACATACATAAATGGAATAAGAGGCGCTAATAGGCGTATATAAATAGTGGTTTCATTTGTTTTGTACATAAAATAACTACATTTATCAGCATACATAAATAATATGATAGAAATTATAATGGAAAAAAGTGCAGTGTATTTTAATATTTTTTTACTAACTCTATTAATTTTAGAATAATCTGAGCGCACATTAAATTCAGCAAATTCAGGTATTAATAAATTGCTAAATGCTAATATAATAATATTAGGGAATAAAACCAAAGGCATTGCCATTCCAGAAATTAGTCCATAATTAGCAAGTGCTTTTTCACAGCTATTTCCGTTTTTTTCAAAACCTAATGGAATTAATACTTGTTTTAATGTAGATAAACCAGAACGAATACATGAAGTTAATCCTACAGGAATAGTTATATTTAAAATTCTTTTTTCAAAGTAGGAATTAGTACAAGAATATTTACTGTATTTTTTCTTATCTAAGTTATATAAAATGTAAATGAAAAAGAAAGATAATATTTCTGCAATTATATTTCCAAGAATAAGTGAAATACATATGTATTCTAGCCCTGAAGGCATAAAGTAATTTAGTAAAAGTGAAATAAAGCATACTTTTAAAATATGCTCGAAAATTTGATCACATGCAGGTTTGATTGAATTTCGTACAGCGGAAAAATACCCTGTTAAACATGATGACATTGATATGAATGGTAGTGATATTGATATTATATAAAATGGCACACAAGATATTTTGTTATGAAGTAAAGTTGATGTAATATATCGGGCAGAAAATATTAATAAAATACTTCCTATTCCACTAAAAAGTAGACTAAAAATTAAACATTTTTGTACTACTTTTTTTATATTGCCAATATTTCCAATTGCTATTTCTTCTGCAATGATTTTGGTAGTTGCAAGGTTTATGCCTGAAAGAGCAATTGTTATACCAAATCCATATACAGACATTATTAATCCATATAAGCCTATTGCTTCTGCACCTATTTTTTGTGATATGTATGAATTAAAGAACATTCCAATACAGCGTAAAATAAGGGATGTTAGAGTTAAGATTAATCCGTTTAGAATGAATGTTTTTATGATTTTCATTGTTTTTGCTCCTTTGAAATCTGCTTATATGTAAGTGTATGTGCTAATAGAATGGATTATTACTTTTGCAGGGAATCGGCAGAAAATTATAATTATGTAAAAAGCATAAGATATATTAACATTCCGTACGTTTGCTGGTCGAATATGGATTTAAGTACCAGGTTCGGTAGCTGCTGTTTTGATGTTGAATGTTAAGTGTATGTTGTAAATTAAAAGTAGTTAGAACAAATAAATAGATGGACAGTGTGATAAAAAAATGGTAGAATGGTAAAAAATAGAAAAGGAAGTTTGGTAATAATGAAAAATGTATTAATAGTATGTGCAATGAGGAAAGAAGCAATAAGAATTGCTGAAAGGTTAAATTTAGAAGAAATAGAAGAAGATTTATTTGAAAGTAAGAATTGTAAATACATACAGGAAAAACAAGGTGAACAAAGTGATAAATGTTCAAATATAAGATTATTGATAACAGGTATTGGAAAACAATTAACAGCAATTAATTTAACAAAATATTTGTGTAAATATGAAAAACCGGATTTAATAATTAATATAGGATATGCTGGGTCTACTGATATTCGAGTTGGTAAGTGGGTTAATATTTCTAGAGTATATAATTATGAATGGGAGATTCCCGGAGAAGAGAAGTATGTTATGTTAGCTGGTGGAAGTCAAAAGCTAGAGTTGTTAGATAATAGTGAAATTGAAAAAGTGGAATGTTATTCATCAGAAAGTTTTGTGACTGAAACAGATATTGAAGAACATGTGGCTTTTGATATGGAATTGCATTCAATTTCACTATTATGTGAAATGTATGAGATTCCATTAATATCTTTAAAGAAAATTAGTGATAATTTGAGTTTAGACAAGTATTATGAAAATCTTAAAGAAGAAGAAATTTTTGAGTTGGAGAGTTGTTTGAATTATTTTAAATTTTAAATTGTTGCATGAAGATTATAAATATAAATTTTATAAAAAGAGATGGAGGCAATTATGATAAATATAGAAAATGCAAAGATTGCTTTTTCAAATTTTTTAAAAAATTATAATATGGATGATGGAAAAATTGCTTTAAAAGTTAAGCATATTTATAAAGTTTCAGAAATTAGCAGGAAAATTGCAGTAAAAAATAATTTTAATGAGGAAGAACAAAAACTTGCAGAATTGATAGGCTTACTTCATGATATAGGTAGATTTGATCAAATTAGAATTTATAATACTTTTATTGATTATAAAAGCGAAAATCATGCAGAGCTGGGTATTAAAATTTTATTTAAAAATGGTTTGATTAGAAAATTTGTTGAAGATGATAAATATGATGAAATAATTAAAATTGCAATATTAAATCATAATAAAGGAAAAATTGATGATGGTTTGAATCAAAAGGTATTAAAATTTTGTAAAGTAATAAGAGATGCAGATAAGTTAGATATATTCAGAGTTCTAACAACTGAGGATTTTAAAGATGCTTACGAAAAAGAAGATTTATCAAATGAGTTAGTTACTGAAGAAATAGTTAATGAGTTTATGAATAATAAGTATATTATCTATAAAAATAGAAAAACTTGTGCAGATATTATGATTTCACATATTGCTTATGTTTTTGACTTTAATTTTGGGTATTGCTTAGAAAAGGTAAAAAATGAAAAATATATTGAAAAGTTAGTTAAAAGAGCTAATTATAAAAATAAGGATACTATTGAAAAGATGAATGAAATTATTAATTTTGCAAATACATATATGGACAAGAGATTAAGATAACTATTGATTTATCTAGAAATTTGATATATTATAAACAAAAATACAACACTAAAATAAAAAACGAAAGGTGAAATAAAAATGTACTTAAAAAGATTAGAATTACAAGGATTTAAATCATTTGCAGATAAAACTGTGTTAGAATTCAAACCAGGAATTACATCAGTAATAGGACCAAATGGTTCTGGAAAGAGTAATATTTCAGATAGTATAAGATGGGTACTAGGAGAACAAAGTATGAAATCTTTAAGAGGGGCTAAATCTGAAGATATTATTTTTAATGGAACACAAAATAGAAAATCATTAGGATTTGCTGAAGCCTCAATTGTTATAGATAATACAGATGGTAGCTTACCAATTGAATATACTGAAGTTACAGTAACAAGAAAAATTTATAGAAGTGGTGAAAGTGGATATTTTATAAATAAAGTACCCTGCAGATTAAAAGATATATTAGAATTATTTATGGATACTGGTATAGGAAAAGATGGATATTCTATAATAGGTCAAGGTAAAATAGATGAAATATTAAGTAATAAATCTGAAGATAGAAGACATATTTTCGAAGAAGCTGCAGGTATTGTTAAATATAGAGTTAGAAAAGGTGAATCAGAGAAAAAGTTAGAACAAACAAAATTAAATTTATTAAGAATTAACGATATTTTATCTGAAATTGAAGCAAATTTGGATCCGTTAAGAATTCAATCTGAAAAAGCTAGACAATTTTTAGATTTGCGTGAAGAGCTTAAAAATATTGAAGTTGGGCTATTTTTATATAATATAGATTCATATAAAGAAAAGCTTGAACAAATTATTAAAGATGAAGAAATAATGAATTTTCAAACAAATGATGAGCAAGCTAAACTTGAAGAAAAACAAAAAATAAAAAATAACATGAAAACAAAGATAGATGAGTTGACTGCTGAGATTGAAAATGTTCAAAATCTAAGTTTTGAAAGTACTAATAAAATAGAAAAATTAAACTCAGAAATAGGAATTTCAAATGAAAGAATTTCTAATAATAAATCTAATACAGAAAGATTAAAAAATGAAATTGAAGAAGTTAGAAATAGAATTAAAGAATTAGAAGAAGAGAAAAATCAAAAAATAGAAAAGAAAAATAATATTTTTTCAAATAAAGAAAAGTTTGAAAATGAGTTAAAAGAAAAAGAGGCAGAACTTGCTAAACTAACTGAAAAGCTTTCAAGCAAAGAACTTGAAATTGAAGAGCAAAAACAAAAAATAGAAAAAAATACTGATTCAAAATATGAAAAAAGTAATGAAATTAGCACATTAGAAGCTAATTTTGAAAACTTTGAAAAAAGAGAAAAAACTTTAAAAACTGAAATTGCAGAAACTATTTCAGAATTAGATAGAACAAGAGATAGTAAGCAAGATTTATCTAAAGGATATTATGAAATTGAAACAAAGAAAAACAATGTTTTATCTGAAATTGAAAAAATATCTAATCAAAAACAAGAGGCTTCTAATAAAATAAAAGAATATGAAGAAG
Organism: uncultured Clostridium sp.; assembly: GCA_900557045.1. GTDB lineage: Bacteria > Bacillota > Clostridia > TANB77 > CAG-508 > CAG-492. Next base: position 29,530 of record USQY01000005.1, on the reverse strand, counting down.
AATTAAATAGAATTTCTTATGAAATTAGAATGAAAGATTCAAGATGTAAGTTTTTAATAGAAACTGAAAAAGAAAAAGAAGGGTACACAAAAAGTGTAAAATCTTTACTATTAGATTGTGATAAAAATCCTTCATTAAATTCAGGAGTTCATGGAGTTTTAGCTAATTTGATTTCAGTTGATAATAAATATCAAACTGCAATTGAGATGGCACTTGGTGGAGTTCTACAAAATATAGTTACAGATAATGAAAATACTGCAAAAAAATTAGTTGAACATTTACGTAAAAATAATCTAGGTAGAGCATCATTTTTACCTATTACATCTGTAAGAGGTTCTAAAATAGATAAAATAAAAGGACATTATGATGGTTTAATTGGAATTGCTTCTGAACTTGTAAAATGTGATAAAAAATATTCAGAAATAGTTAGCAACTTATTAGGAAGAACTGTTGTAGTAGATTCAATGGATACAGGAATTCAAGTTGCTAAAAATAATAATTACAGTTTTAGAATTGTTACTTTAAAAGGTGATATTATAAGCAATTCAGGGGCTATTACAGGTGGTTCTGTTGCAAATAAAACTGTAAATATTTTAGGTAGAAGTAATGAAATTGAAAAACTTGAAAAAGAAATTAAAGAATTGAAATTTAAGCTTGAAGAGGTTACAAAAAACAAAGAAAAATATGAACAATCAATTTCAAATGTAATTGAAAAATCAGAAAACTTAGATAATGAATTAAATGAAATTAATATTGTGTATGCAACAGAAAAACAAAAAATGGTTTCTGTTGAGGAAAATATTGAAAGATTAGCTGCAAGGCTTGAAAAATTAAAACAAGAAAATGAAAAAATTAAAGAACAAAAATCAGAAATATTAAAATCAAAAGAAGAAAAAATTGTGCAAATAGATTTAATTGATAAAGAAAATGCAGAATTAAATACTGTTATAGAACAATTTGCATTACTAAATAAAGATAATCAAAAATATATAGATGATTTGAATTTTGATATAACAAATTTAAGAATCTCTGTATCATCATTTGATGAAAGTGGAACATCTATAGATGAAATGGTTGAAAGAATTGATTTAGATATTCAAAATAATAATACAAGTATTGAAAATAAAGAAAAACAGATTACTGAAATTACTACTGAAAATGAGCAGTTAGAAACTAATATTGTTAATTTTAATAATGAAATTGAAAAAATAAAATCAGATGTTTCTAATAGCTCTAGCAAAATTGAAGAATTAAAAAATTCAAGAGTAGAGGCTAATAATAAGTTAGAGAAAACTGAAAAGGAAATTACAGAGCAATTTTCTGTTATAGAAGGATTAAAGGAACAGCTAGTTAAAATTGATGTTAAGAAAACTAAATTTGAACAAGATTTAAAACAAGTTGTTGATAATTTGTGGGATGAATATGAGTTAACACCTAATAATGCAGGTGAATATGAAAAACCATCAAATGTTCAAAATACTCAAAAAGAAGTTAACAAACTTCGTAATAAGATTCGTGATTTAGGAAGTATTAATGTTGATTCAATTGAGGAATATAAAAAGGCAAAAGAAAGATATGACTTCATGAGTGAGCAACGCTTAGACTTAGAAAATACACAGGCAAAGTTAAGAAATGTTATTACAGAAATGACTAAAACTATGAAAACTCAGTTTGCTGAAAAATTTGCATTAATTAACAAGAATTTTAATGAAGTATTCCAAGAATTATTTGGTGGAGGAAAAGCAGAGCTTGTTTTAGAAGATGAAGAAAATATTCTTGAATGTGGTATTGATATTAGAGTTCAACCTACTGGTAAAAAGCTACAGAATATGATGTTATTGTCTGGTGGAGAGAAGGCTTTTACTGCTATTGCGTTATTGTTTGCAATATTGAAAATAAATCCGGCTCCTTTCTGTATATTGGATGAAATTGAGGCTGCTTTGGATGATGTTAATGTTTATAGGTATGCTGATTACTTGAAGAAGTTTAGTGATGAAACACAGTTTTTGGTTATTACTCATAGAAAGGGGACTATGGAGGCTGCTGATACGGTTTATGGTATTACTATGGAGGAAAATGGTATTAGTAAGTTGTTGTCTATGAAGATGGCGTAACCTATGGAGACGAAGAACTGGAAAAATTATGAAAAGAACAAATGAAATTTTATGTTCATTTGTTCTTTTGGTAAATTGTAATTTATTGTTCGCTTATTTTGTTTATATAAATAATAGCCATATTAATTTTGAAACAAAATGGCATCCAAAATGTGCAAGCATTGAATACTGGATTCCATATTTTCTATATAACCATCCAAAAGCTATACCAAATGCTCCATTCATAAAGAAACATCTAAATAGTATCAGCGAATCAACATATCCAAATGTTTGAATAGTTGTAGGTAGATGTCCTGCTGCAAATAATAAAGCAGCTACTATATTAGATATTACAAATACCTTTGTAGGTATTTCTTTTTCTTTTCTATAAAATATTTTAGCTATAATCCATGAGAATAATGACATTAAAAATAATCTAATTAATATTTCTTCAAATACACCACCATAAGTGAATGCTGAAATAATATATTCAATAGTCGGTTTATTATCGTAACTATGCAATACTGGATTAATAAAACTTCCAAATACATATCTATCAACTATGCTTAAACATAATCCTCCAAGAATTGAAATAATAATAACTCCTATTATTGCTTTTTTATTAACTTCAAACTTTTTCCACAAACCTATCTTATTAGATAATATTATTCCTATACCTGCAAATATAACTGCATATAGAGATATTTGTGCTACCGAAATACCAATAAATAATTCTTTTGAACCTACCTGTTTTATAGTTTCTTCAAACATACTTTGATCAAATGATTGTAATGTATATATTGTGGTAAAATATCCTCCTATAATACATATTAAAATCATAAATGCAAAAAACTTCCAATTTTCTTTAATATATTTCATCATAAACTCCTCCTATTCTTTAGTTATTACTTTTTTTTGCCAACTTCTTTGATTGCATTTAGGACATTTCATATATCTTGTTCTGTTTATGTGCATAGCCCATAATACACTTGAAAATGTTGGAATATATTTATGATGACATTTTTGACACTCATAATATCCTGCTGTTTGTTCAATTCGTATTGCAAATGGTATCATAATTATAAATGGTATAAAACCAGTTATAATAAGTGTTATTCTTAACCAATCTCCCATTTCTACAAATGAAGCAATAAATATTAATGTAAAAAACACTATACTTATTAATACTCCTATTACAATTTCCATTTTTAATAATCTTTTATCTGATGCCTCTTTTTGTCTTACCATATCAATTAAATTTTGTTCCATTTTTTCATTATAACTATTCATTTCTAATACCTCCCCACTTAATAATTCATTTACACTTATTTTTAATTCTGCACACAAATCAAGCATTATTGATGAATCAGGCATAGCTTTTCCATTTTCCCATTTTGAAATAGCTCTATCAGTAATATTTAATTTTTCTGCTAATTGCATTTGGGTTAAATTATTCTTTTTTCTACATTCAGCTATAAATTTTCCTATTTTTACTTGATTCATAGGTTCACTACCTCCTTTACTTTAAGTGTAATAATTATTTATCTAAAAATCTACATACCATTGGTTGAGTGGGGTATTTTTTTATCAACTAATGGTTGAATAATTGAAATTTGCCTTAAAAATTGTAATTTGTCTATTTTGCAATAAATCTATAAATAGCATAAACAACCCATATAAGCCAAGAATATGCCCAAGCCTTAAATATAATACTTACTATTAAATATACAATAGCAACTATTATTGCTATTACCCAATTTATTATTTTTTTCTTATCCATTGTCTTTTATCTCCCCTTTACAACTTACTATTTTTTCTTTTCTTTATCTTTATTTAAATAAACACTTCCTAAACATAAAAAAGTTGAACCTAAACATAAATGCACAACAGCTATACTATTACTTTTATTAACAAAATCAAATATTGATGCTATATAAAAACATACTGAACTAAAATAATATAATGCAGATGTCGTTTTATTAGTTTTATCTTCTTTATTTTTCATACACTACCTCCTTTGTAATTATTTAATTTTCTTAATTGGATGTCTTACAACTGTCTTTAATTTGCTAACATCACATTTTCTTGGATCACTTAAATATATTTCGTGATGATATCTTTCGTCAGTTATATCAAGTTCATATCCATTTTCTTTCATATACTCGTGCATTAAATTAACTGTTGTAGGTTCATCATCATAAGAACCTAAGTGCATACATTGAACACATAATCCCTCATCGTAGGTTAAGAATTCAACTCTTGAAAAATCTTGTTTTTTCTTCTTTGTAGCTTCTTCAATAGCCCAGTCAAAATCCTTTTTAGTTACAAAGTCTGGTAATCTAATAATAGATATAAAGTGCATTGCACCTTTATTATTATAATCAATGGTTCCATTCATACCTTCTTGCCACCAAAATCCTTCAAGTGGTGGAACAACATATTCAAAGAACCCATCTATTTTATGAGTTCCTTTATAACTCATCTTTATTGTATAAGCCACTCCATATAATAATCCTATTGTATTTTGATAATCTCCATTTTCTTCGTTAGGATTTCCTGTTCCTCTTACTGCAATATAATTCATTCTTGGTATTTCAACAATACTAGGTTTATTTTTAGGCATATAAAATTCTTTATATTCTTTCTTAAAATCAAAAGCCATAATCTACATCTCCATTCTAAACAAAAAATTACTATTTATCTTTATCTTTAACTATAATTCCTACTATCATAAAAATTGCACTTATTATAGATAATATAATGACAAATGTATTTGATAACTGAATATTTATATAGTTTGATAACACGATAAAGCCTAAAATTAAATATCCTATAATTAAAAACATCTTTCCCATACTTTTTTCTCCTTTACAATATTTATTTTTCAACTTGTTCGCAATATTACAAATATTCTGTGAAAAATAACAAATTACTATTTATTTTAATAATTAATAATAAAATCTAATGTTTTTAAAAAATTTTTATAACTCTCACAAAAAACTCTATACATTATATTTCTCCCTGAATATTTTTAATTTATTTACGAATCATTTAAATTTTCTTTAATCATATTTACCTCTTTTATACTTTAAATTTATATATATTTTAACCTGAAAAATGATAAATTACAATATATTTTTATTTTTTCGTTTACTAATTTAATTTTATATATAAATTAGACCTTTAACTCATTTTCCAATAAATTTGCTAACATAAATATAGCAAATAAAGTAAAAACAATCAATTGACTAACCATATAAACTTATATATAATAGTAAAAAAATAAACGAAAAATTAAGTAATTGTGTATTTTTAGTAGTTTAAAAAAGGAGGAAAAAATGCCAAATCAAGTTTTAAAATGCGATAACATTAACAAAGTTATTAAGAAAAAACAAATTTTAAATAATGTATCATTTGAATTGAATGAAGGTGAAATCTTAGGTTTCATTGGTCCAAATGGGGCTGGTAAAACTACTACAATAAAGTTAATATTAGGTCTTCAAAGTATAACAAGTGGTATGGTAAAAATTAATGGGTATGATGTACAAAAAGACTTTGTTCATGCCATAGAAAGAGTAGGGGCGATTGTTGAAAATCCAGATTTTTATATGTATTTATCAGGTCGCAAAAATTTAGAATTGGTTGCAAATATGTATAAAAGTGTAACTAAAGAAAGAATTGATGAGGTTGTAAAATTAGTAGGCTTAGAAAATAGAATTAATGATAAGGTTTCAAAATATTCTTTGGGAATGAGGCAAAGGTTAGGTATAGCACAGGCTATAATAAATAAGCCTAATTTACTTGTTTTAGATGAACCAACAAATGGATTAGATCCAGAAGGAATTAAAGAATTAAGAGAGTTTTTGGTAAAACTTTCTAAGGAAGAAAATATGGCAATATTCATTTCTAGCCATAATTTAGCTGAACTTGAAAGTTTTTGTAATAAAATTTGTATTATAAAAAATGGTGAGGTAATAGAAAATTCAAGTATAGAAGAGTTGAAGTCAGAAAAAATTGATGAAAAAAATATTTATACTGTTGAAATTAATGATATTAAACTATTAGAAAAAGATGAAAAAATATCAATAATTGATGGTACTCATTTTAAACTAATTATTGAAAAAGAAAATGTGCCTGAATTTATAGAAATGCTTATAAATAAGAATGTTAAAATTTATGAAATAAAAGAGGAAAGAGTGTCATTAGAAGAAGCTTTCTTGAAAAAGACAGGAGGGAATATAATTGGGTAATTTAATGAAAAATGAGCTTACAAAAATTTTTAAGAAAAAGGGGACATATATTGTTTTAATTATTTTCTTTTTATTTGTGATTTTGTCAAATTTTTTATATAAGTATATGGGAAATTATACTTCTTATGATTATAGAACAGATGAAGATTATATAGAAACTGTTAAATCTGAATTAAATAGTATAGATAAGGTTGCAGATAAGGATAGATATATAGAGTGTAAAACTGATATAGATTTTTATGAGTTATATAAAAAATATGATAAAGATTCGTGGCAAGCGTATATTATAAAAAGAAATTTTTACACATATTTGTATGATGTTAATTTATATAAGTATGGAAGTGAAGAAGATAAGAAAAATGTATTGCAGACAGTTGAAAATTCAGCTAAAGGTGAAAATGTGATGCAAATTGTTACAAGTCCAGAAAAGAAATATAATGAGGAACTTAGTAAACTAAATAATGATGATTGGCAATCATATGTAAAAAGCGAAATTGAGGAATTAACTCGGACAAATAAATTCTTTAAAACAACAAATTGCGTTATCAAGTGCTTTACCAAATAAAGATTGGGAAGAACAACTTTCAGTATTGCAATTTAAATTAGATTTGGCACAAATGAGAATTGATAAAAATATTCCTTATGGAAATAATTTTTTAAATGATGCAATAGATGTAAGAATAAATACGGTAGGTATGGATAGAAATTTAAATGAGCCTAATATGTCATATCAAGATAAAGTTTCTAAGCAGAAGATGATAGAAGAAAGTGAGATTGCAAAATATATATTAGAAACTAAGCAAGATGTAGAAAAACAGGCAAGTTTAAGAGGAATTTTGTTGAATGTGTTTGATGAATATTCAATTTTTATAATAATATTTATAATAATGATTGCTGGGGGAATTGTAAGTAGTGAGTTTGAAAAAGGTACAGTAAAAATGTTATTAGTTAAGCCTTATAAAAGAGGAAAAATATTGTTAGCGAAGTATATTGTGTCATTATTAATGATTTTGTTTATATTTGTTATAACTGTTGTGTTCCAGGTAATAGTAGGAGGAGTGGTATTTGGGTTTGATTCATTATCTATTCCTGCTGTGGTATATAATTTTAATACAAATTCAGTGGTTACATATAATATGTTTGAATATGTGTTGATAATTGCTGTAAATAAGTTACCAATATATGTATTACTTACGACATTGTCGTTTGCTTTAAGTAGTATATTTGCCAATACGGTAATTGCGGTTGTGTTGCCTATTTTGGGGAATGTGGCTAGTGCGGTAATAAATCAATTGGCTAGTGTGTATTCTATTAGGGAATTAGCTGTATTTCCAACTTTGAATTGGGATTTTTCGCAATTTTTGTTTGGAAGGTTGCCGGCGTATGAGTTTACAAGTTTGGGGTTTGCTGTTTGTGTGTGCGTGGTTTATTGGGCGATTATGGTTTCAGTAGCTTGGATTGCGTTTAGAAAAAGAGAGATAAAGAATGTGTAGATAATAGAGATTGTTAGTGAGGACGGGGCTTTTGGGGTAAAAGGCTTCGTTCTCATTGGTGTTTTTGGGGTAGGTGCCGAGAGAAAAAATTTGTTACTTTTGAAAAAATAAATTCCTTCAAACGCGGTGGGGTGCGTACTGTGTTTGAGGTGTGTGTTACAATAATGACTTGGGTTAGATGTTTTGGGGCTTAGGTCGGAATTTATTTTTTCAAAAGTAAAAATTTCTTTCTCCGAGGGAGGGGGGGAGAATGAATCTTAAAATGTTTTGGGATGTGGGAGAATGAATCTTAAAATGTTTTTGGAATGTGGGAGGAATAGTGATTTTGGGGGAAGTAAGGGAGAGTTTGGGTATAAAATTATTGCTTGATAATAAATTTAAAGTAATAAAGTCCACATATATATCATATATATTAATATAATACAAACAATTTAAGACAAGCATATAATATATATGAAAAACAAAGGAGAGATTGATTATGTGGCAAGCGTTAAATCTAAGTGAAGTTAAGCAAAAATTGAAGACAAACTATCAATATGGATTAACAAATGAAGAAATAGAAAAAAGATTTCAGGAATATGGTGAAAACAAATTAGAGGACAAACACAAAGAGGGTTTGTTAGTAAAGTTTTTCAAACAATTTAATGATTTTATGATTATCATTTTAATTATTGCTTCAATAGTATCGGCTGTGATTAGTAAAGTTGAAGGCTCAAATGATTATCTGGATTCTATAATTATTATTGCAATTGTGGTTTTTAATGCTATTATGGGAATTGTGCAAGAGGCTAAGGCAGAAAAATCTTTAGAGGCTTTGAAAAAAATGACTGCTCCTAGAGTTAAAGTGAAAAGAGAGGGAAAAGTTAGAGAAATTAAAAGTAGTGAGTTAGTTCCTGGTGATATTGTTGTTTTAGAAGCGGGAAATTTTGTGCCAGCTGATTGTAGGTTGATAAATGCTTACAATTTAAAAGTTGAAGAATCTAGCTTAACTGGTGAAACTGTTCCTGTTGAGAAAAATGCGAGTGTTGTTTTAAATCAAAAGGTTGCTCTAGGTGATACTGTTAATATGGTATTTGCTACTACTGTTATTGTAAATGGCCATGGTGAAGCTGTTGTAACAGAAACTCGGAATGAATACTAAAGTTGGTAAAATTGCTAAAATGATTATTAATAATGAATCACCAGAAACACCTATTCAAAAGAAATTGGCTGAAGTTGGAAAAACTTTAGGAATAGCATGTTTAGGAATATGTGTTTTAATATTTTTTATAGGTTTAATTAAACGAATATCACCAATAGAAATGTTTATGACTTCAGTAGGTTTGGCAGTTGCTGCAATTCCAGAAGGGCTACCTGCAATTGTAACAATAGTTTTATCAATTGGTGTTACTAAAATGGCAAAGAAAAATAGTATTATTAGAAAATTACCGGCAGTTGAAACTTTGGGTAGTAGTTCTGTAATTTGTTCAGATAAAACAGGAACATTAACACAGAATAAAATGCAGGTGGTATGTGTAGCAACTCCAACTGAATCTATAACACCTAATAATACATATTCCACATATCAGCAAAATAAAAATACAACTCAAACAATAGAGTTAGCATGTATGTGTACAGATGCACAAATATCTTATGAAGATGGAAAAGCAAATGTTACAGGTGATCCAACTGAGGTTGCAATTATAAATGAATGTTTTAAACTAGGAAAAACAAAGAAAAGTCTATATAATCAATATGAGAGAATAAATGATATTCCTTTTGATTCATCAAGAAAAATGATGACAACTATACATAAATTAGGAAATAAATATAGAATAATTACAAAAGGTGCTCCAGATGTTTTGGTAAAAAGATGTAGTAAATATTATGGGAATAATCAAATATTAAGTATAAATATATCAATTAGCAAAATGATAGAAAATCAGAATGAAAAAATGGCACAACAGGCTTTAAGGGTAATAGCTGTTTGTTACAAAGATGTTGATGTATTGCCTAGTAAAATTGAGTCAAATTATATAGAGAATGATTTAATATTTACAGGTTTAATTGGAATGATAGACCCTCCACGTGAAGGTGTAAAAGAGGCAATTGCAACATGTAGAAAAGCAGGAATTAAAACTGTAATGATAACAGGTGACCATATTACAACAGCAAATGCAATTGCAAGTGAACTTGGTATATTAAAGAAAAATGATATTTCAATTACAGGTGCTGAGTTAGATAGAATTCCAGAAAGTGAATTTAGAAGAAATATAATGAAATATTCAGTTTTTGCAAGAGTAACACCAGAACATAAATCTCAAATAGTAAAAGCTTTTCAATCAACAGGTGCAGTAGTTGCAATGACTGGTGATGGTGTAAATGATGCACCTGCACTAAAAAATGCGGATATAGGAATTGCAATGGGACAAAATGGTACAGATGTTGCTAAAAATGCTTCTGATATGATTCTTACAGATGATAATTTTGTTACTATTGTTGAAGCAGTAAAATATGGAAGAACAATTTTTAATAATATACGAAAAGCAATACATTTTTTGATTGCAACAAATGTAGGAGAAATTGTAACTATTTTTTTTGGTTTATTAATAGGAATGCGTTCACCACTTCTTGCAATTCAATTACTTTGGATAAATTTAATTACAGATTCATTACCAGCAATAGCATTGGGATTAGATAATCCTGAAAAAGATATAATGAACCATAAACCACGAAATCCGAAAAAAAGTATTTTTGCAGATGGATTATGGGGAAAAATTATTGTAGAAGGTGTAATGATTGGTGTTTTGAATTTATTAGCATTTAGCATAGGAAGAAGATATAGTTTAGATGTTGCTAGAACAATGGCTTTTGTCTCTTTGGGACTTTTAGAACTTGTACATAGTTTTAATATAAGAAGTGAAGATTCAATTTTCAAAACAGGTATATTTAAAAATAAATATTTATGTTTAGCTTTTTTAGGTGGCGCATTATTGCAAATAATTGTTGTAATTGTTCCAAGCTGGGCAGAAGTGTTTAAATTAACAAATTTAACAACTAAACAATGGTTGTGTACAATTGTAATTTCATTAATGCCAATTATATTAATAGAAATGCAAAAAGTATTCAATACATTTATGTTTGGAAAAGTTGTACAGCCTAGGATAAGTAATAACGAACATCAGAAAAAAAGATTTGGGTTATCATAACTCAAATCTTTTTTCTGTACTTTCTAAAATTTTTTTAACCCTTTGAATATCATTTGTATTAGCAGTTCTTATATTTTCTAAGTCATATTTTTGGTTAAGATTTAGCCATTTAAATTTTCCTAAATCATGATATGGAAGAAGGTCAACTCTAGTAATGTTATCTATACAATTTATAAAATCACGTAATGCATATAAATCATCTTCATTATCAGTAATAGTTGGAACTATAACTTGCCTAATCCAGATTTCCTTTCCAATTGAATTTAAATATTTAATAAACTCTAATTCTTGTTTATTAGAATGTCCTACTAAATCTTTACAAATTCTATCATTAATACACTTTATATCAACTAAGAATAAATCTGTTAAATTAATCAAAATTTTTATTTTCTCAGTAATATTAATCATTCCAGAAGTGTCTAAAGCAGTTGAAATTCCTGAGGATTTTAGTTTATTAAAAAGTTCGATTAAAAAATCAACTTGCAATAAAGGTTCACCGCCACTAGCGGTAACACCGCCATTTGAAGCAATAAAGTAATTTCTGTATTTAATTATTTTATCATAAATTTCATTAACAGTATATTCTTTTCCTCCATGCAAATCCCAAGTATCTCTATTATGACAATATTTACACCTTAAATGGCAACCTTGCATAAATAGAATGAAACGTATTCCAGGACCATCAACTGCACCTAGGGTTTCAAAAGAATGAATTTTTCCAATTAAATTTTTCATTTTAACAATACCAAATCCTTCCGAATATTTTGCATTTATGATTAATATTTAATGTGACTAAATTCTCTCATGAATAGTTCTGTGAATAACATCTAATTGTTGTTCTCTAGTTAATTTAACAAAATTAACTGCATAACCAGAAACTCTAATAGTAAGTTGAGGATATTTTTCAGGGTGTTCCATTGCATCTTCTAATAACTCCCTATTGAACACATTAACATTAATATGATGACCTGTTTGCATGAAATATCCATCTAGAATATTAGATAAATTTGTAACTTGAGTATTTTTGTCTTTTCCTAGAGTAGAAGGAGTGATTGCAAACGTAAAGGAAATACCATCAGAAGCATATTCGAAAGGTAATTTTGCTATTGTATTCATAACTGCTAATGCACCATTAATATCTCTACCATGTAAAGGATTAGAACCAGGACCAAAAGGTTCTCCCGATTTTCTTCCATCAGGTGTGTTTCCTGTTGCTTTTCCATAAACCACATTAGAAGTTATAGTTAAAACAGAAAGTGTGGGTTTTGAATGTCTGTAAGTTTGATGCTTTTGCAATTTCTTTTCAAATGTTTTTATTAATTCTACAGCTATATTATCTACTCTATCATCATCATTACCGTATTTAGGAAAATCTCCATTAATTTCATAATTAATAGCAAGACCTGCTTCATTTCTGATAATTTTTACTTTAGCATATTTTATGGCAGATAAAGAATCAGCAACAACTGATAATCCTGCAATACCACAAGCCATAGTTCTATAAATTTCATTATCATGTAAAGCCATTTCTAAAGCTTCGTATGAGTATTTATCATGCATATAATGAATTATATTTAAAGCTTTAATATAAATTTTTGCAACATAATCCATCATAACATCAAATTTTTCCATTACTTCATCATAGTCTAAATATTCAGAAGTAATAGGTTCAAACTTTGGTGCTATTTGCTTACCAGAATTCTCATCTTTTCCACCATTTATAGCATATAGAAGTGTTTTAGCTAAATTAGCTCTTGCACCAAAGAATTGCATTTGTTTTCCTATTTTCATTGGAGAGACACAACATGCTATACCATAATCATCTCCTAAAGTTATTCTCATTAAATCATCGTTCTCGTATTGAATGGCAGATGTTTTAATTGAAATTTCAGAACAATATTTTTTAAAGTTTTCAGGTAGATTTTTAGACCATAAAACTGTTAAATTTGGCTCTGGAGCAGGTCCTAAATTTACTAAAGAATGTAGAACTCTATAAGAGTTTTTAGTAACTAAAGTTCTACCATCAATTCCCATACCACCAATACTTTCAGTTACCCAAACAGGGTCTCCGCTAAATAATTCATTGTATTCTGGAGCACGTAAAAAACGAACTAAACGTAGTTTCATTATAAAATGATCCATTAATTCTTGTGCTTGTTCTTCTGTTAATATGCCATTATTTAAATCTCTTTCAATATAAATATCTAAGAAAGTTGATGTTCTACCAATACTCATTGCAGCACCATTTTGATCTTTTACAGCACCTAAATATCCGAAATATAACCATTGTATAGCTTCTTTAGCATTTGAGGCAGGAACAGAAATATCAAAACCATATTTCTCTGCCATTTTTTTCAAATCATTTAGTGCTTTTATTTGCTCAGAAATTTCTTCTCTATTTCTAATTATGTCTTCAGTAAATTCGTCTGGGTTTACATCTATTAAATCTTGTTTCTTTTTATTAATTAAATAATCAACACCATAAAGAGCAACTCTTCTATAATCACCAATAATTCTACCACGACCGTAACCATCAGGTAATCCAGTTAATAAATGAGAGCTTCTTGCTGCACGAATATCTGGTGTATAAACATCAAAAACACCATCGTTATGTGTTTTTCTATATTTACTATAAATTTCAGATATTTTGTCATCTACTTTGTATCCATAAGCCTCGCAAGATTTTTGAACTATACGGATACCCCCATTAGGCATGATTGCACGCTTTAATGGCTTGTCTGTTTGAAGACCTACAATTTGTTCTAAGTTTTTATTAATATATCCAGGTTCAAAAGCATTTACAGAAGATGGAGTTGATACATCGGCATCAAGAACACCACCTTTTTCGCGTTCTAGTTTATACAAAACTAGAACTTCATCCCACAATTGTTTTGTTGTTTTAGTGGGATTTGCTAAAAAAGTAGAATCTCCAATATATGGTTTGTAATTTGCTTGAATAAAGTCTCTTACATTAATTTCATTTGTCCAGTCAACATGTTGGGTGAAACCTTCCCATTGTTTAAAATTCATAATATACCTCCTTAAAATTAAAAAATCCTAGTGTATAATATAACACATGAATTATTTATTTTCAACTAAACAATAAAAAATCTTATAAAGTTTATTATGTACAAATTCATAAACTTTATAAGAAAAATTTTTAATCCTCTATTATTACTTTTGCAATTTTATATATTAATTTTTGTTTTTCAGCAGAACAATTGCTTAACAAATCATTAAATTCTGATATTAAGTATTGTTCAGAAGAACTTGAAGTTCCATTTAAAATATAACCTTCACTCACACCTAAAATGGAGCAAATCTGACTTAATCTTTTTAAGTTAATATGTGAAATACCACGTTCGATTCTGCTTAAAAATGCCACTGAAACATCTAACTGTTCGGCTAAATTTTCCTGAGTCATTTCTTTATCTATTCTTGCTTTTTTTAGTCTTTGTCCAACTATTGTAAAATCAAGAGCCATATAATCACCCCTTCAAAAAATTTATAGCATTAGTGTTTTATAAAATAAAGAAACCTTATTATATATATTTACCAATAAGTAAAAACATATACTATAAGTTTAGTTTACTTTGCAATTCTAAATAATAAGATTGTGAATACTAATTTTATAAAAATCGAAACAGAAAAAATGTAGAAAATTATTGTATAAAAAAAGTGTTATGATATAATGCATTTGATACTATAATTAAAATAGTATAATAAGGAGGTAAAAAGCATATGAGTGAATGTAAATGTGGAAGTCAAAATAAAAATACTGAATTAAAAGAATTATTAAAAAAATATAAAAACGATAAGAGTAATTTAATTCAGATTTTAAATGAAGTACAAGAAAAATATGGTTATATTTCAACTGATGCGCAAAAGCAAATTTCAGAGTATTTAAATATTTCTATGGCAGAAATATATGGAGTTATAACTTTTTATTCTAGATTTACTTTAGAATCTAAAGGTAAATATAATATTGCAGTTTGCTTAGGAACAGCATGTTTTGTTAAAGGTGCTGAACAGATTTTAGATAAAGTAAAAGAAATTTTAAAAATAGATGTTGGGCAAACTACAGAAGATGGTTTATTCTCAATTGAAGCTACTAGATGTGTAGGTGCATGTGGACTAGCTCCTGTGTTTACAGTTAATAATGATGTTTATGGGAAAGCTACTCCAGAGATGGTTGAAAATGTTATAAAAGAAATTATAAATAAAGAAAAATAGAATATTTAGTAAAAATATGAAATGGAGGAATTTCGATGAAATCATTAGAAGAAATTGATGAAATAAGGGCGAAAGTTAGAGCAAAATTAGATTTAAGAATTAATGAGAATGCTAAAACAACAGAAAAGCACATTTTAGTATGTGGTGGAACCGGGTGTACTTCTTCAAAGTCGCCAATTATTATAGAAAAGTTAAATGAGGCAATTAAAAAGAATAATATAACCAATGCTAAAGTAATTCAAACTGGGTGTTTTGGATTGTGTGCAAAAGGTCCAATTGTAATAATACAACCAGAAAATGTATTTTATGCATTAATAAAGCCAGAAGATGCCGAAGAAATTATAAATATACATATAAAAGAAAATAAAATTGTTGAAAGATTATTATGCAAAGATATAGATGAAAGTGTAGTAAAAAAATTAAATGAGCTAAATTTTTATGAAAAACAAAATAGAATTGCGTTAGAAAATTGCGGAAAAATTGATCCAGAGAATATTGATGAATATATAGCTTTTGATGGATATAAGGCACTAGAAAAATGTTTGTTTGAATTAAATCCGGATGAAGTAATAAAAATTATTTCAGATTCAGGCTTAAGAGGTCGTGGTGGAGCAGGATTTTCAACAGGTAAAAAATGGAATTTTACAAAAATGGCTAAAGGTGACCAAAAGTATGTTGTATGTAATGCAGATGAAGGTGATCCAGGAGCATTTATGGATAGAAGTATTTTAGAAGGAACTCCACATTCTGTTATTGAGGCAATGATGATTGCAGGCTATGCAGTTGGTGCAAATAAAGGTTATATATATGTTAGAGCGGAATATCCAATAGCTGTTAAAAGATTTCAAATAGCAATTGAACAAGCAGAAAAATATGGTATTTTAGGCAGAAATATTTGGAATACAGGATTTGATTTTAGTTTGAAAATTCGTTTGGGTGCAGGAGCTTTTGTTTGTGGAGAAGAAACAGCTTTGTTAGAATCAATAGAAGGAAGGCGTGGTCAGCCAAGACTTAAACCACCTTTCCCAGCAAATAGTGGTTTATGGGGAAAACCTACTTTAATAAATAATGTAGAAACATATGCAAATATTCCAACTATAATTTTAAAAGGCTCACAATGGTATTCAAATATTGGTACAGAAAATTCAAAGGGAACAAAAGTGTTTGCATTAGGTGGAAATGTTAATAATATAGGTTTAGTTGAAGTTCCAATGGGAACTACATTAAGAGAAATTGTTTATGATATAGGTGGAGGAATTCCTAATGGAAGAAAATTTAAAGCAGCTCAAACAGGTGGACCATCAGGTGGATGTATTCCAGAACAGCATTTAGATACACCAATTGATTATGAATCTTTAAATTCAATTGGGTCAATGATGGGGTCAGGGGGACTAATTGTAATGGATGATACAAAATGCATGGTTAACTTAGCAAAATTTTATTTGGAATTTACTGTTGATGAGTCATGCGGTAAATGTACACCTTGTAGAGTGGGAACTAAAAGAATGTTTGAAATATTACAGAAAATTTGTGATGGAAATGGTGAAGAAGAAGATTTAGAAAAACTTGAAAAATTAGCTGTAAATATAAAAAGAACATCTTTATGTGGATTAGGTCAAACTGCTCCAAACCCGGTTTTAAGTACGTTAAAGTATTTTAGAGAAGAATTTTTATCACATATTAGAGATAAAAAATGTCCAGCAGGTGAATGTAAAGCTTTTGCTAAATATCATATTGATGAAAACTTGTGTAAAGGGTGTGGATTATGTAAAAGAAACTGCCCTGTAGGAGCAATTTCTGGAGAAATAAAACAGCTACATGTTATAAATGAAGAAAAATGTATTAAATGTGGGGCATGTGCTCATAAATGTCCTTTTAAAGCAATATCAAAGTAAATTTTGATATTCTGTTAATTAGATATTAGTAGAAAAATGATATGAGATATACACAATTAATAAAAGAGAAAGGAAAATGTAATATGATAAATTTAACAATTGATGGCATAAATGTTAGTGTTCAAGAAGGAACTACTATATTAGAAGCGGCAAGAACTGCTGGAATAGATATTCCAACTCTATGTTTTTTAAAAGAAATAAATGAAGTTGGAGATTGTAGAATGTGTATAGTTGAAGTAGAAGGCAAAAAAGGTTTTGCAACTTCATGTATACAAAAAGTTGAAGATGGAATGGTTGTAAAAACAAATTCCAAAAATATAATGGAAGCTAGAAAAGTCATATTAGATTTGATTTTATCTAATCATAATGTTGATTGTTTGGCATGTATTCGTAATGGAAATTGTGAGCTTCAATCTTTAGCAAGAAAATATAATGTTCAAGAGATTGAATATAGAGGTGAAATTAATGAACATGAACAAGATAATTGTTCACCTTCAATAGTTCGTGATTTTAATAAATGTGTTTTATGTAGAAGATGTGTTGCTACATGTAAAAATGTACAAAAAATAGGAGCTATAGATGTTGCAAATAGAGGTTTTAAATCATGTGTTTCAACTGCAGAAAATAGGAGCTTAAATGATGTTAATTGTACTAACTGCGGGCAATGTATAATTTCTTGCCCAACAGGAGCTTTACATGAAAAAGATAATACAAAAGATGTATGGAACGAACTAAAAAATGAAGAAAAAATTGTAGTAGCACAGACAGCACCAGCTGTTAGAGCGGCCTTGGGGGAAGAATTCGGAATGAATATTGGCACAAATGTTACAGGAAAAATGGTTACAGCTTTAAAAAGAATTGGTTTTGATAAAGTATTTGATACAAATACAGGAGCTGATTTTACTATAGTTGAGGAATCTAATGAATTATTAGAAAGATTGAAAAGTGGTAAAGGTATTCCAATGATTACTTCATGTAGCCCAGGGTGGGTTAAATATATTGAAATGAATTATCCAGAACAGTTAGAACATTTATCAAGTTGTAAATCACCACACCAAATGTTTGGAGCATTAATTAAATCTTATTATGCTGAAAAAATAAATGTTAATCCAGAAAAAATTTGTGTTGTATCTGTTATGCCATGTGTTGCCAAAAAATTTGAAGTTAATCGTGATGAAATGAATGTTAAAGGAATAAAAGATGTTGATTATGTTTTAACAACACGTGAAATAGCTAGAATGATTAAACAGGCAGGAATTGATTTTGCTAATTTAGAAAATTCTACTTTTGATGCTCCTATGGAGGAGGCAACAGGAGCTGCTGCAATATTTGGAACAACAGGAGGAGTAATGGAAGCAGCTTTAAGAACTGCAGTTGAAAAAATTACAGGAGAAAACCTTGCAAATGTAAATTTCAAAAATGTAAGGGGAAAAGAAGGAATAAAAAGGACCATTGTAAAAGTAGGAGACATGGAACTTAAAGCTGTTGTGGCACATGGATTAGGAAATGCACAAATTATTATGGATGAGATAAAAGATGGAAAAGCAGATTATCAATTTGTAGAAATAATGGCATGTCCAGGAGGATGTGTAATGGGTGGTGGTCAACCAATACATTCTTCTAAAGAAAGAGCTAAAACTGACATCAGAAAATTAAGAGCTGATTGTTTATATGATATTGATGAAAAAGCTACTATTAGGAAGTCACATGAAAATCCGGTGGTTAAGAAAATATATGAGGAATATTTAGGTGAAACTGGAGGAAATAGAGCTCATGAGTTATTACATACTAAATATGTGAAAAGAAAAAAGTATGATTAATTTAAAAGGGCTTTTCTTTAAATGAAAAGTGTGGTATAATATTAATTGTAGGAGGTAGCAAATATGTGGCAAATATGGTTAATTATAGCGATACTGTTTTTTATTTTAGAAATCTTCGATCCTGCCTTTTTACTATTTTGGTTAGGAATTGGAGCTTTAATAACAATGGTTGTAAGCATTTTTGTGGATAGTGTAGGTATTCAGATTGGAATATTTACTATTTCATCAATATTATTACTTTTTTGTACAAGATCTTTTGTTAAAAAATTTACTAAAAATGACACTACACCTACTAATGCATATTCTATTATTGGTAAAACTGGAATTGTTGTTAAAGAAATCAATTCTATAAAAGGAATTGGTCAAATAAAAGTCGATGGAGAGGTATGGTCTGCAAGAACTTTATCAGATGAAATTATTCCAGAAGGAGAATTGATTACTATTTTAAGAATAGATGGTGTAAAAGCAATAGTAGAAAAATCAAAAGATAAAAAAGATGAAGAATCAAAAGAAAAAACTATAGTTTAGATTATGTTAATATATTAAATGTATTATTTTAAGGAGGAAAAAATATGACAGTATTTTTTATAGTTTTATTAATATTAGTTTTGATAATTGCTTTCAAAACAATAAAAATTGTAAAACAATCAGAAGTTTATATCATTGAAAGATTAGGTAAATTCCACAAAGTAGCAGATGCTGGTTTAACAATAATTATACCATTTTTAGATCATGTTAGATCTGTTGTTAGTTTAAAACAACAAACTATGGATGTACCACCACAAGGAGTTATCACACATGATAATGTTACAATTACAATAGATACAGTTGTATTCTATAAAATTACAGATCCTGCAAAAGCAGTGTATGAAATTCAATCTTTAAAAAAGGGTATTGAGTATTTAGCTATTACAACAATTCGTGATATTGTTGGTAAAATGGATTTAGACCAAACATTTAGTTCACGCGATTCAATTAATGATCAATTAAGAGTATTATTAGATGAAGCTACAGATCAGTGGGGATGCAAAGTTGATAGAGTTGAAATAAAGGATATTACACCACCTGCAGATATTCGTGATGCAATGGAAAAACAAATGAATGCTGAAAGAAATAAAAGAGCATTAATTTTACAAGCAGAAGGTGAAAGACAATCTGCAATTACACTAGCAGAAGGTAAAAAAGAAGCAGCTATATTAGCTGCTGAAGCTGATAGAGAAGCTGCAATAAGAAGAGCTGCTGGTGAAGCTGAAGCCATTAAACAAGTTGCTGAAGCTAAAGCTCAAGAAATCTCTATGGTTTATGAAGCAATGATGAATTCAAATCCAAATGATAAATTGGTTCAATTAAAATCTTTAGAAACTTTAAAAGAAGTTGCTAATGGCGATGCCAATAAAGTATTTATACCTTTTGAAGCTACATCTGCTTTAAGTGCCTTAGGCTCAATGAAGGAAATTTTAAAAGATGACAAGAAAAAAGCGGATAAATAATATCTGTTAAAAACGATATTATTTTACATAAAACATTGCAATGAATAGAAAGATATGGTATTATAAAAGAACAGCAATATGCTGAATTATAAAACAAAGGAGTTCGGAAAAATGAAACGGACATTAAAATTTAAGCCAGAAAACCAATACTGTATCAATAACAATGTAACAATAACTGATATAGTAAAAGCGTATGAAACAGGCGAAACAGTTACAGGAATAGTAGTATATTATAATCCTTCTAAAAAAACTGTAACAGTTGATTTGGGAAACAACATTTTTGGAACTATGTCATGGGATGAAGTTACAATTTATGAATTTTCATATCCAAAGATTGAAGTTGTCAGAGATGTACCTCGGCAGATTTTATCAATTCTTTACAAGAAAATAAGATGTAAAATAATTGATCTTGATATATCTAAAAATCATATTTTTCTTTCAAGAAAGAAAAATATGTTAGAAGTTTTTTTAGAAATACGCAAGAATTTTATGTGTATCTACGAAGGAGAAGTAATAAGTAAATATAAATATGGTAATTTTTATGATATTGGAGATGGAATATTGGCTTTCTGCCATATCACTGAATATACCTATACATTTATTAAAGACCTAGGAACTTGGACATCAATAGGTGAGATTTCAAAATTGAAATTATGCAGTATAAGTGAAAATTTTAAAATCCGTTGTAGTAGAAAAGAAGCTGTTAATTCTGAAGAAGGCTATTCGTTTTATAAGCGTTCACAAATTGTAATTGTAAGGTTGTCAGAGCCAATATACTCAGAAGGAAAAATAACAGGATATTTTGCAGAAATAAATCCTGCTGTTATGGGTATAGCAGATATTGGAGACAAACAATGCTTTAAAACAGGAGATGTTGTTACAGCCGTTATAAAAAAAGTTGAAGTGGAAAAACGAAAAATTAAATTAAATATTATAGTATAAAATTTCAAGAAAATAGGCTTAAACTAAAAAATCCCAAGATTAAAAAAAATCTGGGATTTTTTTAGTTAACATATTGATTAATTAGCTAATAAATGATATTATATATGCAATAATTTAAAAACTAATAAAAAAGCAAAGTAGATTAACATCTAAATTATTTACAGAGAATTAGGAATTAGCTGAGAACCTAATATAATTTGTTATTTGAAATTTCACTTTTTTGGTCTTTTATTGAAATTATAGTAATTAATAATTATAAAAAAGTAGGTAAAAGCGGTTTAGTATCGTTAAAACTAGAATAAGGTTATTTGTCAGAAAATGAAAATAACAAATTTAGGTGGTACCACGAGTCATTTCGTCCTAGAAATAGGATTGAAATGACTTTTTTGAGTTATTTAGAAGGGGGTAATGAAAAATGAAACAAGCAATTGAAAACATTAGACAACAGTCAATTTTAGAAATTGAAAATTCAAAAGATTTAAAAGAATTAAATGACATAAGGGTAAAGTATTTAGGTAAAAAAGGAGAACTAACTTCTGTTTTAAGAGGAATGGGTGCTTTATCAGCAGAAGAAAGGCCTATTATTGGAAGTTTAGTAAATGTTGTTAAAAATGAACTTGAAGAATTAATTTCAGGAAAAGAAGAACAATTCAAACAAGAAGAAATGAATAGAAAATTAGAAAGTGAAAGAATAGATATAACACTACCAAGTAAAAAAATAAAAAGAGGAAGCAAACATCCAATAAATAGAACAATAGAAGAAATTGAAGATTTATTTGTATCTATGGGATATGATGTAATTTCAGGACCAGAGCTTGAAACAGATGAATATTGTTTTGAAAGATTAAATTTGCCAGAAGGGCATCCTGCAAGAGATATGCAAGATAGTTTTTATATAACAAATAAATATTTATTAAGAACTCAAACATCTGCAGTTCAAGCAAGAACAATGATAGAAAAAGGTGGAAAAGAACCTATTAGAATGATTTGCACAGGAAAAACATATAGAAGAGAAGATGATGCAACACATTCACATCAATTTAATCAAGTAGAAGGGTTAGTTATAGATAAAAAAGAAAATAATGTTTCTTTAGCAGATTTAAAAGGAACTTTAGAAGTATTTGTTAGAAAAATGCTAGGAGAGAATTCTGAATTAAGATTTAGACCAAGTTATTTCCCATTTACAGAACCATCATATGAAGTAGATGTATCTTGCTTTAATTGTGGTGGAAAAGGTTGCCCATTATGTAAAAAAACAGGATGGATTGAAATTTTAGGAGCTGGAATTGTTCACCCAAATGTTTTGAAAATGAATGGATATGATCCAGAATTATATGGCGGTTTTGCTTTTGGTACAGGTATTGATAGATTAGCTATGTTTAAATATGGAATTACTGATGTGAGATATTTATATGGTAATGATTATAGATTTTTAAGTCAATTTGATAGAAAAGATTGATTCATACAAACATATCTAATAATAAAAATGAAAAAATCAGATAAGTCTTTTGTTATAATTATTATAATGGGACTTAGTGGAAAAAAGGAGAGGTTAAAAAATGAAATTAAGTACAAACTTTTTAAAAGATTATGTAGATATAGATGTTCCTGTAAAAACTTTGGCAGAAGATATGACAAGGGTTGGAAATGAATATGATTATGCAGGAAATTTTATAGAGGCTACAAATTTAGTAATTGGTGAAATAAAAAAATGTGAAGAACACCCAGATTCAGACCATTTACATGTATGTAAAGTTGATATTGGAGATGAAGTATTACAAATAGTTTGTGGTGCTCCAAATGCAAGAAAAGGAATAAAAGTTATAGTAGCATTACCAGGTGCAATACTTCCAGGAGATATTACAATAAAAAAAGGTTTTATTCGTGGAGTTGAATCAAATGGAATGATGTGTTCAATGGCTGAACTTGGTTTAGAATCTAAATTTTTAACACAAGCAGATAAAGAAGGGATTCATGAATTACCTCAAAATGCTCCTGTTGGGGAGGATCCAATTGAATTTATGAACATGAATGATGGAGTTATTGATTTTGAATTAACAGCTAACCGTGGAGATTTATTAAGTATACTAGGAATGGCATATGAAACTGGAGCAATATATAATAAACCTGTTAAAACAATAAATTTAAAACATAGTGAAGAAGGGTATAATATAACAAATTCATTTAAAATAGATATTCAAACAAATAATTGTAGTTTATTTTTAGCTAAAAAAGTTGAAAATGTAACTGTAAAAGAAAGTCCTACATTCATAAAAAATAGACTAATGGCTTGTGGAATTAGACCAATTAATAATGTTGTTGACATAAGCAATTATGTAATGCTTGAAGTAGGTCAACCTTTACATTTTTATGATGCTGATAGATTAGGAAATAAAATGATAGTAAGAATGGCTAGTAATGGCGAGAAACTAACTACTTTAGACAATATAGAAAGAACATTAGATGAAAATGACATAGTAATTGCAACACCAGAAAAGTCAATAGGATTAGCAGGAGTAATGGGTGGATTAGATACAGAAGTAGAAAAATTCACTAAAAATATTATAATTGAATCTGCAATTTTTGATGGTGTAAAAGTTAGAAAAACTTCAAAAAAAGTTGTTAGAAGTGAAGCAAGTAATCGTTTTGAAAAAGGCTTGGATCCAAACAGAACATATATGGCGGTAGAAAGAGCATGCCACCTATTAGAAAAATATGCTGATGCAACAATTATCTCAGGTTTATGTGTTTATGATAGAACAGAAAAACAAGATAAAGAAATAAGAATAACAGTTGAAAATATAAATAGAGTTCTAGGTACAAATCTTTCAGAAGACGATGTAATAGATGTTTTCAAAAGACTTAAATTTACAGGATATGCAGAAGATGGAAATATTAGAGTATTAGTTCCTAGAAGAAGATTAGATATAAATATAAAAGAAGATTTAATTGAAGAAGTTGGACGTATTTATGGGGTTGATAATATAAAAGGGAAATTACCAATTCTTCCAATGAAATCAGGTTCATATGATAAGACAACAAGAGAAATTAGAAATAAAATGATGTCTTTAGGATTAAATGAAACTCTAACATATGTATTAGTAAATGAAAATGAAGCTAAAAAATATACAACAGATAGTTTTGAAATTCTAAAATTATTAGACCCATTAACAGAAGAAAGAAACACTTTAAGATATAGTATGATTCCTTCAATGGTTAAAACATATGAATATAATAAAGCTCGTAATATAAAAGATATATCTATATTTGAAATAGGAAAAGGGTTCTTCAAAAAAGGTGAGGAATACGGTGAAAACAGCAAATTATGTGTATTAATGACTGGGGAATATTATTTAGGATTAGGCAATAGAAAAAATGTTGATTTTTATATTATAAAAGGAATAGCAGAAGAAATTTTAGATTATTTAGGATATGGAAATAGATATAGTTTTGTGCATCCACAAAATTTGGCGAAAGAATTTCATCCAGGGCAAAGTGCTGAAATCTCAGTTAATAATGATATAGTAGGTATTATAGCAAAATTACATCCACAAGTAACTAAAGATGATGTATTTGTTATGGAAATTAATTTAGATAAATTATTAGCAAAAAGAGTTGGAAAAATGAAGTATAAAGAAATTTCAAAATTCCCAAGCATAAAAAAAGATGTTGCTTTTGTTATGGATAAAAATATTGAGTCAAAAGAAATAGAAACAATTATAAAAAAAGCAGGAGGAAATCTACTTACTAATATCGAAGTTTTTGATGTATACACTGGAGAAAATGTTGGAAAAAATGAAAAATCTATAGCGTATAATTTAACGTTTACAGATAGCAAAAAAACATTAACTGAAGAAGAAGTTATAACTGTATTTGAGAAAATTATAAATATGGTAGAAAGTAAAAGTGAAGCCAAATTAAGAGCATAGTGAAAAGCATACTATAGTTTTATATGTAGTATTGTTAATGATAATGCAGTAACACAAGAAAAATTAGTATTTAATACTTTTACTTACTATAAAATATAAATCTTAAATAAGAGAGAAAAAAATAAATTTATAGTAAAAAATATTGAAAAAGAACAAATTTTGTGCTAACATAATTATGTAGATAAAAACAAAGGAGGGCATAATTATGTCAAAAGGAAATAATTTTTTTGTAAAAGTAATGGCAGGAATTTTAGCAGGGCTAATGGTTGGTTCTATGTGTTTCACATTAGTTGCATGTTTAATTAAATAATATATAATAAACTTGAACAATATAGAAATTAAAATAAATTATAAATATAAAAAAAGGAGAATGTTAGAAAAAAATCTAACATAAAAGTAACAAAATATGATAGATAATTTTATGGAAAATATAAACACATATTTTCAAAAAAATATAGTAGAATATGTTCAGGAATTATATCAATATCCAATAAAATTAATTCCATTAATATTAGATCTTGCAATTGTAATTTTCCTTATTTATAAGTTTATAAAATCATCTAAAAAAACTAGGGTTTGGCAATTGCTAAAAGGAATAGCATTATATATAATAATAACCGCACTAAGTTCAATATTGCATTTACAAATATTGAAGTTTATATTAACTTCCTTTTTGTCGTATGGTGTTATAGCATTAATTGTAATTTTTCAGCCAGAATTAAGAAGAGCATTAGAACAGCTTGGAACTAACAAATTAACTAAATTTTTTGGGATCGAAAAAGATTTAGAAACAAAGAAAAAGGAAGATATTTATAAAATTCTTATTGCTGTAAATGAACTTGCTAAAACAAAAACGGGAGCTTTAATAGTAATAGAAAGAGATATTAAATTACAAGATATAATAGACACTGGTATAAATATTAATTCAGATGTATCACCACAACTATTAGCTAATATATTTGTTCCAAATACACCTTTGCATGATGGAGCTGTTATAATTAGTGAAAATAGAATTATGGCAGCAGCATGTATTTTACCACTAGCAAGTGATAATGATATTTCAAAAGCTTTAGGAACAAGACATAGAGCAGCACTGGGAATGGCAAAAGAAACGGATAGCATAGTTATAATTGTTTCAGAAGAATCTGGAAAAGTTTCTGTTGCTAAAGATGGTAAATTAATTATTGATATTAATGAAGATAATTTAAGGTTGTTATTGCTTGATAATATAAATGGTAAAGATACTTCAATAGTTAATGGAGTTGATAAATTCAAGAAAAAAATAGTCAATAAAAAGGTAGACCAAAACTAAGATTTTGGTCTATGTTTTTAAATTAGGAAAATAAAATAAAATATAATATTATAAAAAATATAAATTTACTAAAAACACTACAATATTAAAAGGAATGTGAGGAACATTATGAGAAATATAAAACTAACAATAGAATATGATGGAAAAGACTTTAATGGCTGGCAAAAACAGCCTAATAAACTAAATATTCAAGGTGAGATAGAAAGGGCAATAAAAGAAATTACTAAAGAAGAAAAAATAGAATTAAATGCATCAGGTAGAACAGATGCAGGAGTTCATGCATTAGGGCAAGTTGCGAATTTTAAAACAAATTGTAATATTCCTGTTGAAAAAATTCCTATTGCAATTAATTGTAAAGTAAAGAAATCTATTGTTATTAAAAGTGCGCAAGAAGTTGAAGAACGATTTCATAGCAGATATAATTGCAAACAAAAAACATATAGATATATAATTAATAATTCTGAATATGGAAGTGCTATTTACAGAAATCAAGAGTATCATGTACCTATAAAATTAAATATAGAAAAAATGAAAAAGGCTATAAAGTATTTTGAAGGGGAACATGATTTTAAAGGATTTAAAGCAAGCGGTACAAGTAGTAAAAATAGTATAAGAAAAATTTTCAGTACTAATATTGAACAAAATGGGGATAGAGTTTTTATTGAACTTACTGGTAGTGGATTTTTATATAATATGGTTAGAATTATTTCTGGAACTCTAATCGATGTAGGTTTAGGGAAAATAAATGCTGAGGATATACCTGAAATTATATTATCTGGAGATAGACAAAGAGCAGGAAAAACATTACCACCACAAGGGTTGTACTTAGTTAAGGTTGAATATTAAATATTGAATATCAAATATTAATATTTAGTAATAGCTAATATAGTAACATAAAATATTCACTATTCATATTATATATAAAAAAATGATAGGAGAAATGTGTATGAATAATTTATTAATATTTTTTGCTATTCCTGTTGCAACTATAATATTAGCAATTGTCTTACAGAAAATTCTAAAATGCCCATTATTAGTAGCGGCAACATTTTTTGCTATATTCCTAATAGTAACATTTGCTGCATTTGATGAAAGCTTTTTAGTATTTGCAATTTTATATACGTTATTAGCGTTAATAACTGCTTTAATTGTAAGATTTATTTGTTGTTTAATACAAAATAGTGATAATTCATGTATAAATGGAGATGCCATGCAAAATAATTGTATGTGCGAAAATAACAATAGTGATAATGATGATGATAATAACTGCGGATGTAACAATAACTCAAATAGTTGTGGATGTAACAGAAGTCGTTTCCAAAGTAACCAATATTTTTCCAGAAGATATATGATGAGAAGATAAATTGTGTAAAAATTAATAAAATTGGGTAATCTATATTTAGGTGATTTTATGAAAACAAAAAAGAAACTAAAAATAAAGCCAATTTTATTAATTTTATTTTTTTTAACCATATATGTATATATATGTAATATAACCCTTTTACCAAATAATATTATAATTTTTCAGGGTGAAGAATTAAATTTGAAAACAATATATGGATTAAAAGTAAATCATAAAAACAGCAATATTAGTAATTATAAAGCAATGCAAACATCAACTAATCTATCTGAAAAGGTAGGGGAAAATATAGGAACTATAAACCTTAGTTTAGATTTATTTGGAACCATTCCATTAAAAGAAATTGATGTAAATGTATTGCCACGAACAAAGGTAATTCCGCTAGGAAATTCAATAGGATTGAAATTGTATACAAACGGAGTTTTAGTAGTAGGAATGTCAGAAATTAAGGGAATAGATAATATTAATTATAAACCATATGAAAATTCGGGAATAGAAGAAGGAGATATGATAATACAAGTAAATAATATAGCAGTAAGAAATACAGATGAACTAATTAAAAATGTAAATAAATCTAATGGGGCTGAAATAAAGATTGTATATATAAGAGATAATGATAAGTTAACAACAAATATAATACCCACAAAAACAGCAAATGATGAATACAAATTAGGATTATGGGTAAGAGATGCTGCAGCACGGTGTTGGTACTGCCACATTTTATGAACCATCAACAGGAATGTTTACAGCACTAGGACATGGAATAACAGATATAGACACTGGGGAGATTGTTGAAATAGCAAATGGTGAGTTAACAACAAGTACAATAGTTGCAATAAAAAAAGGTGAAAAAGGAAATCCACGGTGAAGTAAGAGGTACAATAGAAACAGGGTTAAAGATAGGTGAGGTATACAAAAATGGTGCTTTTGGAATATCTGGAAGTATAACTAATAAAGGTAATTTAAATTTGTTATCCTCAAATGAAATGGAAGTAGCATTAAGAAGTGAAATACAAGAAGGAAAGGCATATATGATTTGTGAACTGGAAAATGGCAAAAAGGAAAAATATGAAATAGAAATTGAAAAAAAATATATAAGTAATAATTATGATAATAAAAGTATGCTAATTAAAGTAACAGATGAAAAACTTTTAGAAAAAACTCGGCGGAATAATTCAGGGGATGAGTGGCTCTCCTATAATACAAAATGGAAGATTTGTACGGAGCAGTAACACATGTCCTGGTTCAAGACCCTACTAGAGGATATGCAGTATTTGCAGATATGATGATTAGGCAAATGAGAGAAAGTTATTAAAAAGTCATATAAATAATAAAAAGGTTAATGTATTGAAATAAATTCTGAACAGTGTGATTAGAAATACATTAATCTTTTAAAAGTATTTTTTTATTTTATATAGACATCATTTCATCCACATGTTAAAATAAAATCATGGAGATGATTGCATGGAACAAAAAAAGAAAAGTGGATGTGGATGCTTTTTAAGTATACTTATTATAATATTAT